>CALBPE010000105.1 GCA_937899275.1 uncultured Chlamydiae bacterium | reverse complement strand
CTTACAAAAATCACTGCTCGAAGATGGTAATACAGAAGTAGTAGAAATTTTAGATGCCCATCTTGCGATGCTGCAAGATCCTTTCATTACAAAAGATGTAGAAGAAAAAATTCGTAGCAATCCTCATGAAAGTGCAGAAACGAGCTTTCTAGAGGTGATTTCTGATTATAAAGAAAAGTTTTATCGTAGAAAAAGCGCTTTTTTCGAAGAGCGTATTCGAGATGTAGTTGATGTATCTACCCGAGTTTTAGGGCATTTGCGCCCTGTAGAAAAGGTGAGTGTAAAACATATCTTAGTCGAATCGATTTTGATTGCAGAAGATTTTTCTCCCTCTACTGTAGCGGAAATGGATACAAACTATATCAAAGGACTGATTGCAAAAGCAGGGGGCTCTTCGTCTCATAGCGCTATTATTGCAAGAGCAAAATCCATTCCTTATGTAGCTGGTGTGGAATTAGATAAGTACACCGATATAGAAGAGCTGATTGTAGATGGGTTTTCTGGTAAAGTAATCCTCACTCCAACAAAAAAGACTAAATTGGTCTATTTTTCTATGCAAAAAAACCAGATAGAAACCGACAGAAGGCTGCAGAAAAAAGCGCATGAACACACAAAAACAGTCGACGGACAAGAAGTGTTTGTTTGGGGAAATATTGAGAACGTAGAACAAATTGGGCAATTGCAGAAAAATGGCGCTTTTGGGCTAGGATTGTTTCGATCTGAGTCACTGGTATTATCCCGAAAAGAATTCCCCACTGAAGAAGAGCAAATAGCAGTTTATCAAAAGCTTCTTTCGTGTCTACCAGGCAAAACCGTGACCATCCGTGTATTTGATATTGGTGAAGATAAAATCACCAAGAAAGAAGACCGCTTTTCTAGCTACAGAGGGATTCGGTTTTTACTGCATAACAGGGAAATTTTCGAAACGCAGTTACGGGCGCTTCTCCGCTCTGCAAAGTATGG
The DNA here is from genome assembly GCA_937899275.1 of uncultured Chlamydiae bacterium. GTDB lineage: Bacteria > Chlamydiota > Chlamydiia > Chlamydiales > SM23-39 > CALBPE01. The sequence continues at coordinate 30,207 of CALBPE010000105.1, read as the reverse complement.
CAAGCTGCGCATTTTACTTCCTATGGTAGTGGATGTAGAGGAGATTATTGAAGTCAAAAAGATCTGTAGAACTGTAGCGGAAAAGCTTACAGAAGAAGAAATGATATCAGATGCTATTTCTCCAAACCCTATTTCTATAGGATCTATGATTGAAGTGCCTTCTGCTGCAGTTTTAGCAGATTCGATTGCAGAAGAGTCCGACTTTTTATCGATAGGATCAAATGATCTTGTCCAATACACGCTTGCTGCCAGTAGAATGGATATGCGTCTAACGAGTTTATCGAAAGGGTATCACCCAGGTGTATTAAGACTTTGTAAGATGGCAATTGATGCGGCAAATCTCTATGAAAAAGATCTGATTTTATGCGGTGAGATAGGAGCTGTGCCAGAAAATATCCCCTTACTATTAGGCTTGGGGTTTCGGGCATTTTCTATTTCAGTAGCAGAAATTCCTTTAATTAAAGAAACCATTCGCAAAACAGATCTTTCGTATGCAAAGAATCTTGCAGATAAAGCGCTTGCAGCAAAAACCGCTACTGAAGTTGCGAGCTATATGCAAGAAAGCAGCGTAAAACTGCAGGTTACATCCCCGGAATAGTCGGTTTTTTTTCATCGACTTGATTAGAAGCGTTTTTCAGCGCTTCTATGAGTAAATCTTGCAATCCTTCAATATCTTCTTTATCTACGCAGTCGGGATGAATGGTGATTTTTTTGACTTCTTTTTCTCCATTCATGGTCACCTGTACAAGAGATCCTCCGGCAGAGGCTGTTACTTCTAGGTCCTGCATCTCTTCTTTCATTTGCGCCATTTGCTCTTGCATAAGCTTGGCTTTTTTCTTCATTTTTGCGTATCCAGATCCCATAGCGATTTATCCTTTTTGTATGCGCCCTTCAAACAATACCGATGCAAAGCGAAGAAGCGTATCTTGGGCCACTTGTTTTTGCAATGTGGGGGGGCGCGGATTAGGTTTTTTAATAGATGTATTTTGTAGATTTTCTTGAGGTTCTAATTGCGGCGTTTTTTCAGAAGCGCTTTCTACAGGTGCTTTTTTCGTAAAGGAAAAAGGAACAGGTACAATAGCAGGCTCTACCGTTTCCGCGATTGGATCTTTTTGCTTTTCATCTGGCTTACAAGGGCTTTGAGAAGGAGTGTGTATAGCAGAGGCGGCATCTGGTAACTGGCTGATTTCTTCTAAACGCTGCCAAAGCGTTTCTAAAGAAACCCGCTTTTTTGCTCGTAAAATCCGCAAAAGAAGCATTTCTAAAGCGAGTTTTTGTGAGGGTTTTTGCGAAAAATGCGCTACTTCTTCTGTAATTAAGTCAAAGATCCAAAGAAGGGTTTCTTTCGTGTAGGGAGTGTTTTCTTGAGATAATACGCGGAGAAAATGCGCTCGAAAATGCAGCAAAAGCTCCTCTAGAAAATAGCTTAAATCCTGCCCTCTAGAAAACAGCATTTCTACAAAAGAAAAGGGGAAGGAAAAATCTTCTTTTGTAAATGCGGCGTCGATTGCAAGAAAATCACTTTCTTGCGGAAGGCCGAGCGCCTGAATAGCGCAGGTTTTATCAATATCGCCGCCTTTGAATGCAAGGAGCTGATCGAGTAAAGACTCAGCATCTCTTAACGACCCATCGGATTTACTTGCGATGATGGAAAGTGCATCTTTTGCTACGTTTCTATCCAAAATCTGAGCAATTGTGGCGAGTTTATCGGTAATAAGCGAAGAAGCAATTTTGGTTAGGTCAAAGCGCTGACATCTGCTAATAATTGTAGGAAGGATTTTATGGGGCTCTGTGGTAGCAAGGAAAAATTTTACTTTTGGCGGAGGCTCCTCTAGCGTTTTTAATAGAGCGTTGAAAGCCTCTTTCGTTAACATATGCACTTCATCGATCAAGTAAATTTTGCATTTACCATTTGCTGGAGTGTAGAGAGCTGCTTCTGTGAGCCTTCGGGTATCGTCTATACCTCGATTCGATGCGCCATCGATTTCAATGACATCTAAAGATCTACTTTGTTCAATTTCCTTACAGCTGGTGCATGTGCAGCAGGGCTCAATTCCCTCGGGTTTACTGCAGCAAAGAGCTTTTGCTAAAATCCGGGCAATAGTAGTTTTGCCAGAGCCTCTAGAGCCTGCAAAAAGATACGCATGAGCAAGGATATTTTCTTTTAGGGCGTTTTTTAGGGTTGTAATCGTAGTTTCTTGTCCTACAACCTGGGAAAAGCGCTTAGGACGAAATTTCCTTGGAATACTCTGGTAAAAGTCCGTGGTGCTCATGCACCTAGACTAAACGAATGTTGAGATTCTATCAATAATCGATTACGATAAAAATAAATCATTTAGCCTAGTACTTTATGGCACATATAGAAGAAAAAAAACGCTTTTTTCCCTTTCTGTCTTTTTTACCGAGAGGTGACACAAAATATAAACTTGTTATCGGAGGTTTTTTTACCTTATTACTTGCCGCTTTTTTGCATTTTCGTGAAGCGAAAGTCGATAATTTAGACCTTGGAGATCTTGCTCCCAGGTTTTTGATCAGCCAAGTAGATTTTACCTTTCCAGACTCGGCATCTACCCTTCTTTTGCAACAAGAGGCGGTGCGGGAAATTGGACCGGTATACCGGATCAACCCAAGCGCCATTGTGGACACCCGTTTTGCTTTTGAGCGCTTTATTATCCAAGCGCGTCAAAAGGGGCAATTCCCCGAAGAATTTAATTTTGAAGAGTTATATAAAGCAACCGATGCGTTTGAAGATGTGTTGATGGAAACCCGTTTTACCGACATAAGAACCCTGCAAAAAATCCGAGAACTTGGTCTTTCTACAACGTATATCGAGGTGTATGTGCCTAGCGCATTAAAGCCTCCGTATACTTTTCCCGATAGTATTTGGCAAAAAATCTATGAAAATACGTCCCGTTTAGAAATAGCATCTAGCGGTATGTTGCTTTATGTGATTGCATTTTTTCAGGAAAAAAGCTGGGATCTTTTGGAAGACCGCTCCCAGATGAGTGAATTAAGGCAGATTGTACAAAATAGCGTGCCAGAAAAATTCACCCGAGTGCGGGCGGGAACAAAAATCATCGACCAAGGTGAAACAGTCACATCAAGACACCTTGCGATGCTGCAAGCCATGAAAAAACAGCTCAATGAAGACCGGATGCTTTGGGAGCCGTTACCGATTTTTTCTTCGCTGATTTTAGCGCTGATTTTTGTAGTGCTGTCTACCTTGTATCTCCATTTGTATAAAAAAGATGTGATGGCTTCTTTACAAAAGCTAATGCTGCTTTTGTTCATTATCAGTTCGATGTTGCTATTTGCAAAAGTTACCGAATGGATTATCTTAGGCAATACGTTAGAGTATTTTAATCTCATGCGTTACCCGGTGATTTTACCTTTTGCTACGATGTTAATTGCCATTTTTCTCAGTGCAGATGTCGCCCTTTTTGCCTCTTCTTTTTTATCGATCATCTTGTCGATGGGTTTAGTAGTGGAACACACCCGTTTTTTAGTTCTAAATATTGTAGCTGCCTTAGTTGTAGTGGTTACAGCAAGATCCCTAAGAAAAAGAAAAGAGGTCTTTTTTGTATCGGCAAAAGTGTATTTCAGCGTAGTACCGATTTTATTTGCCTTTGCGTTTATGAATAACCGCATTTGGAGCTCTTCTTTAAGTGCAGACCTCGGTTTCACCTGCCTTTTCATCGCTGCTTCCGCTATTTTAGTAGTAGGCCTTTTGCCTGTTTTAGAATCCCTATTTAAAGTAATGACTGATATGTCGCTTATGGAATATATGGATCCAAATAATGAGCTGATCCGAAGGCTTGCCATGGAAATTCCAGGAACATACCAGCACTGTCTAGTTTTAGGAAATCTTGCAGAAGCCATGGCGCAGTCTATTGGAGCAGATGGACTATTTTGCAGGGTAGCTACGCTTTATCACGATATCGGTAAGCTGAATAACCCCCAGTTTTTTACAGAAAATCAGCCCATGGGGGTCAATATCCATCAATTGCTTACCCCAAAAGAATCTGCCGAGGTGATCATTGCCCACGTCAAAGATGGAGAAGCTATTGCAAGAAAATACCGCCTTCCTCCTTCGTTTATTGATGTAATCAAAGAGCATCATGGAACAACACTGGCCTATTTTTTTTACTGCAAAGAATTAGAGCTTAAGGGGGGGCATCCCGAAGAGGTTGAAGAGCGATGTTTTCGTTATCCAGGGCCTAAACCTCATACCAAGGAATCTGCTATCATTATGATCGCAGATACTGTTGAGGCAGCGTCCCGTTCTTTAGAAGAATTTTCCGAAGAGTCGATCACTGAGCTTGTAGATCGATTAGTCAAAAGAAGAGTAGATGATGGACAGTTAGATGCGTGTTTGTTGACATTTGAAGAGCTGGGAAAAATCAAACGCGTTCTAATAGAAACGCTATTGATTACCCATCATGTTCGGATCAAGTACCCTGAGAAAAAACTAGTCGGTCCGCCTAGTTGATCTAGGATCAAGTCTCGCTGCTCGTTGGACCTGCTGTTTTTATCTAGGAAAGGAGATGGGCTAAGGGAGTTTGATCAAGGAATGAAGAGCGGTAAGTCTTCATGCTTTTTGCGTAAATATTTTTGACAAGGGCTACTAAGCACCATGCAGAAACATAGAGACTATCAGTGAATGCTATCCCTTTTGCGCTGGCCCGATCGAAGCAATAGGTATATAGGCTAGCTAAACCATAAAAGATATTTTCTGCAATAGAAACCACTAAAGAGATAGCGATCACGCATTCTGAAATGATCCTTCGAGTTGCGGTTTCCAACAAAAACTGAGAGGGATACTCACGGTTCATTAAAGCCAATGATATATAACTCGCTGCAATAGTTTGAGGGGACCTAGTGGATGATAACTGGCTGGGTACAGTACCGTTCATAAAGTTTCTCTACATTACAATTTTTTTAAGTACACTAGTGCAATCTACATATTATTTGCAAGGTTTAAATAATAGGCTGAGTGTAGCCTAAGGGGGATACGATTAAAAGGTTGCATGATGCGCAGTTAGATGAGTGTTTGTTAACATTTGAAGAGGTGGGAAAAATCAAACGCGTTCTAGTAGAAACGCTATTGATTACCCATCATGTTGGGATCAAGTATCGTGAAAAAAACGCAGAACCGCCTGGATGATCTATGATTTAGGCTAACTTCTTGGCAGTCCTGTGGTTTCTATATACTGCAAAATGAGAGTTACGACTGAATCAGGCGAATTAAACAGGTTTCGTTAAGGAATTGAGAGCGGTAAGTAGTCATCTCTTCTTCGTAAATATTTTTGACAAAGGCTACTAAGCACCATGCAGAAACATAGAGACTATCATTGAATGCTTTCATAATCTTTTTTGTCTCGACCGGATCGAAGCAATAGGTATATAAGCTAGCTAAAGCATAAAAGATATTTTCTACAATAGAAACTACTAACAATGCAGGGATCTGCACGGCTGAAATGATCCTTTGGGATACGGTTTTCAACAAATGCCTGGAACCCTTGCGAGTAGGATTTCTATTATCAATAGCATCGTGTAAATAATCGTATGCAATAGTATTTGGCTCATTCCAACTACCTAAACATGTGTAATTAGTAAAGCCTGTATTACAAGACATGTAATCTCTCATAAAATTAATTTAATTATTATTTCGTAATCTACATATTATTGTCAAGATGTATAGGCTAATTTTAGCCTATACCCTAAGGATTAATGGATTAAAGTACTTGATTCTTAATGAGTAAAAGCAGTTAGCTGACATGAAAAAAAACTATATTTTTTTACTAAGACAATTTGCAAGATTATATCTTGGTTATCTAAGGCTTTGGACGTCCTTTTTATGTCGTGGCCCTATGGTTTGCGTCTAACGAAACATGCGGATTAGTGTTTAATTAGACGGCCGAAGGCGGTGCCATTAAGGAATGGAGAAAAGTCACTATTCATCGGTTGTGCGTAGATATTTTCGACAAGGGCTACTAAGCACCATGTAAAAGTATACATACTTGCAAGGTAATATTTGGCAGTCTCTTGAAGGTTGTTGCTGTCGAAATAAGAGCTGTATAAGCTAGCTAAGCCAAAAAAGATGCTTTCTGCAATAGAAACCACTAAAGAAATAGCGATCATGCATTCTGCGATCAACGTGCGGGCGACATTTTCAAAACAAGACAGATGGTTTGTTACAACAGCATGAGGATTTCTGTTTTTAATAGCAGCTGATAAACAGCCGCTTGCAATTGTTCTTGGTGGATGGTAAGTAGAGATCATATTTTCTCTATAAATTTCATAGAAAAATGTTATGTAAGCGGTCTATTATTTGCAAGCTTAGAAGTAGGAAGGGTGTAGCTGATACCGCGATGATACATGGCTAATAGTAAGGCGCTCTTCATGGATAAATGCTGGTAGGTGAAAACCAGAAAGTTATCAGGGGTTTTGTATACGATCATTTGTAAGGTTACGCGAGCATTATCGAAGGGTTGCATTTCCTATTTATCCGGTGAGGGGATAAAAGTAGTAGCGTATAATTATTTTTTGCCTCTAAAATCAAAACGTTTTTTTGGCAGGTTATATGAAACTACATATTTTATGGATCTTGTTACTACCCCTAACTGCGGAATGCGCTGCTTACGTTACGCAAAAATCGTCTGCCCTTGTTGATGTGATCGATACACAAGCGGTCCAATATACCTCTAGTATTGCTGTAGAACATCAGCCAGGTTATCTCGCAATGCATCCTTTGGGGTTATACCTATATGTGTCGAATGAATCTTCAGGTACGGTAAGTGTGATTGATACGGAAAAAAAAGCTTCGATACAAGAGCTTTCTTTTCCAAATCCTGCAGGAATCGCAATTGCAGAAAGGGGGAATAAAGGGTACGTAGTCTCGGGAAGCTCTCTTATTTGTTTTTCTACTGAAACGTTCGATGTAGAGTTTTCTATTCCTTTTGTTGGCCAAGGATCAAAGAACTTACGTCTTTCTCCTTGTGGTGAAAAAGCGTATATCGCACTAGACAGTGGGATCGCTTATATCAACCTCATCACGAAAGCTGCGCTGCATATCCCTCTAAAGACGCCTATCGAAGGCATGGCAATCGATCCAAAAGGGCGCGTTATTTCTGCTGCTTCTACGCAAAAGCCGTATAGCGCTTTTGTCATCGATACAAATACCCATCAAGTTCTGCATCAAATCGATTTAGATGCAGTAGCTGAAGGGGGACGCTCTCTTGTGATAACGCCTGATGGGCAAACAGCATTTATTACAGGAGAAAACACACATAACGTTGTATCATTTGATATGGGAACAGGTGAGGTCCATCCACCTATTTCTGTAGGACTTTTTCCTAGAGGAGCTGCGATCACACCAGACGGCGCTTTCTTATATGTAGCAAATTTTTTATCAGATACCGTGAGTAAAATCGATATTGCTTCACGTACAATTGTAGATACCATCTCTCTTACCGATGAATGCGCAAGAATTGCGCTATCTCCCCAACCCGTCTTGTATAATTTGCGCTCAGAAGTGAAAAAAAACCGCTTTTTATTTACTACAAGAAAAACACTACAGATCTCATGGGATAAACCAGAAAAGGGAGAAACAGCATTTTTTGAGGTCTATCGAGGCAATAGGCTATTGCATAAAATAGAGGCAAATCAACCTCTTTCTTTTGAAGATACGCCCCCTAGAAAGGCGCATGCCGTGCGCTATACAATAATCGCAGTAAGCAAAACAGGTACAAGAAGTAAAGGACATGTTATCCACATTCAGTAAGCGGATGTTATGGATAGGTGCAGCCTTTTTTAGCCTATCTTTATCTGCACATCAAATATGTTATATTCCCAATCAGCCTCAATCCGAAGACGGGTCTATCGTTTTTTTCGATGACGCTCTAGGTAAGCGGATAGGTCGCATCCGCTTTGATGAACCTCTTTCTTTTTTTTCTATGACAAAAGAGGCAGATTTACTTATTGCGGGAAAAAAAGGGGACTCTTTTGTACACATCATCGACTTAAAAGAGAAAAAAGTGCTTGCGTCCATTGATGTGCAAGCAGATATCCAAGGGATCTATGCGGGAAAGGCTGCTTGCTATCTTGTGTCTACAAAAGATCTACTCGTTTTTGATCTAGAAAAAAAGGTGGTATCTGCGCGGATAGCTCATGGGTGTTTTGATATGAACGCGTTTGCGATCAATGCAGAAGAAAGTTTTGCTTGTATTGTAGATGCTAGAGGAAAACTGCATCTCCTTTCTATACCAGAAGAATCTAAAGTAGACGAAATCCAGCTTACAGACTCTTCTTTAACGTCGGTTGCTTTTTTGCAAGAAAATGTAGTTCTTACTTCTGCATCGAGATATGACTACGATCTATTTTTAGTCGATCTATCTACAGGGTCTACTTTGCAGAGAGTCTCTCTTATAAATAAGGTAGAAAACATTACGGCTATTTACCCTTCTTTAGAAAAAAATTCTGTCTACTTGGTAGGAAAAAACACAGCTAATATCGCTAAAATGCAACTGGATAGTTTAGAGATTTTTCAGTATGTAGCCCTCGACTTTTTTGCAGCATGTTCTACACTGCAAAATCTAAATACGTTATCTTTAGTGCAAAAAAAACACATGGTCGAAATCGATCTAATTACAATGCAAAAACGCGTTTTATATCGCTTGCCCGAGCCTGTGGCTTCTTTAGTCTATCTACCAGAGCCTACTATCCAAAATGTGGAAATCAAGAAAAAAACATCTGCTTTTTTACATGGAAAAATGCCGTATCTCTCTTTAGAGTGGAAAGTGGATCCTCTACCGATTTTGTCGCACTGTATTGTGAAAAAAAATGGGAAATTTCTACAAAAAATAGAGGCATCAGCTCTTTTTACAATACAAGATGAAATGCCGCGTAAAGGGTTTGCCACATATGAAATCATTGCTGTGAGTAAGGCAGGCGTGCAATCTCCGCCGTATAGGATTTCGCTATAGGTTGGTTAAAATAGCGATTTTTCTATTGCGCATTTCAGCTCTTGTAATTCTTGATCGCAATCATCTACCGCTTGATCTACTGAAGACTCTAACGTTTTTCTCTCAGAGCTAAGGTAGCATTTGATTTTTGGCTCTGTACCCGAGGGCCTAAGTATGAAAGAGCTATTTTTAAATCTATAGCAAAGAACGTTGGACTTTGGTAGAAAAAGTGGAGTCGTTAGATCCGTTGCGATATTACTTGTTGTACTTGTGGCATAATCTTCAATCTGTGTTGTTGTAAAACTCCCAAAAGACGCTTTAGGATTTTCCCGAAGAGACTGCATTAAGTCATCCATTTGCTCTTTTTTTTCTGGTGGAAAAGAAAGGGAAAATAGCTTTTCTCGATACACGCCGTAAGAGGCGTAGATTTTTTTTAACTGACTATATAAGGAAAGCTTTTGCTGTTTGGCTTTTTCTGCAGCAAGCGCAATCAAAACAGCGGCATTAGCGCTATCTTTATCGCGGACAAAGCTACCAAACAGATACCCTAAAGACTCTTCTGCGCCAAACACAAAGGTATGTTCCTTGCTTTTTTCCCATGCAGCTATTTTCTGAGCAATGTATTTAAAACCAGTAAGCACATCATAACACGGCATATGATGGGCTTTACAAATTGCTCGAAATAACTCTGTTGTCACAATCGTTTTGATGAAAGCTGCTTTTTTAGGTAACAGATCTTTATTTTTTATTAAAAAATCAAGGCAGATACAAGCGATTTGATTACCAGAAAAGTGGACCGGTTTTTTTTGATGCATAGCGACTACCCCAATACGATCTGCATCGGGATCGGTAGCAAAAAATACATCAGCCTCTTTTTTCTTTAGTAGAAGGACTCCTTTTTCTAATGCGCTGACTTCTTCTGGATTAGGGCTTTTTGCTCCAGGAAAGGTGGGGTCTGTAGCAAGCTGTTCTTTTACATAATATACGGATTGAAAACCTGCTTGTTGTAGAGCTTTTGGAATGAGTGTAATCCCTGTTCCATGTAAATTGGAGTAGATGATTTTAAGAGAAAGTGTTTTTCTACGTGTTTTTGGGTAGTATGGACGAAATAATGCATCGAGCTCTTGGAAATACGCTTCATCTAGTGGTAAGCCTGCCCAGGTGATGAGACTGCTTTTTATAGAAGCAATCTGCACCTCACCAGGTGTTTTAATCTGGTTTACCTCTTTAATGATCCCTTGATCGTGGGGAGAAACCACCTGAGCGCCATCTTTCCAGTAGACTTTGTAGCCGTTATACTCTGGAGGGTTGTGAGAAGCGGTGATCATCACAGCTGCAATGCAGTTGTAGTATCTACAACCAAAAGAACAAAGGGGAGTGGGGCGTAGGTTCTGGGTGATGTATGCTTGAATCGTATTGCCTGCAAGGACTCTAGCGGTGAGTTTTGCAAAGAAAAAAGAGCGCTCTCTATTATCATAACAGATGAGTACGCGGGGTTTAGGTTGTTTTGTTTTTTTTCGTATGTAATTTGCCAGACCTTGGGTGGTCATCTCAATGGTGTATTCATTTAAGCGATTTGGCCCTACACCCATCAAGCCTCGGATGCCTCCCGTGCCAAATTGCAGTTTTTTTCCAAAGATCTCTTCTACTTTTTCTGGGTGCTTTTGAATAATCGCTAACGCATCTTTTTGATACGAAGAGTCGTATCCCGAGGAAAAGATCAGCCGAATTTGGCTTTGGGCAGCTTCAGAAAAAGCATCTAATTGAGGAAGAGTATGTTTCATGATGGTATGAGCTTAGTGTAAAAATATTTTCTCTAAAGAAGCAATAAAAAAACCTATGAAGTGCAGGGACGCTTATTTTGTAGAATGGAGCTTTTCTGCGATGAAAGCGGTTTTTTCTGCAAGATAAAGCGCATCTTTTGGATAGCACAAAGGATCTATTAAAAAGCGCCATAAGGTGGATAGTGATCCCGTATTTTCCTCTACAGGAATCATATGAATATGCGCGTGGGGCACGCTTTGCCCAGCGCTTTTACCATTTTTTTGTAGTATAAAGTAGTTGGTAAGACCCAGGGGTAAAAACACCTTTTCATGAATCTTTTGGATTAGATGAAATAAAGCGGTCATCTCCTCATCCGATAGATCTTCAAGGCGCTCTACATGCCTTTGAGGGATGACAAGTACGTGGTTTTCATAGAGGGGTTTGTGGGGATAAAATCCGAACACAAGCTCGTCTTCATAAAATGTTTGCGCCTCTTTTTGCGGGCTACCCGGGCAAAAAGGACAGCAAAATAAAGGGGAGGTTACAAAAAATACAAAAAAAATGATCAGCCGCATTTAGTCTGAATCTCCTTTTTGGTGAGTAAAGGGGCGTCATCTGTAATGACTTCGCAAAACTTTGCTTCTTCTTTCCAGGAAGATGCGCTTTTTAAAATCGAGGGCCAAAATGGATACGAACGGCATTGAGAGGGCCTTTTTTTATAAATGGTACACTTTTTTTTTCGGTAGAATACGCAGTCGTAATTGGCTTTTTCTGTTAAAGAGATTTTGCCATCGATCTGTCGAGTATACCTTTTCAAAAATGTGGGAGGATCAAGTTCAAGATGCTGGGCAATCTGCAGGATTTCTTCTTCACTTAACCAAACAGCTCCTGGAAATCCTGTGCAACACTTGCCGCACTCTGTACAAGAAAAACGAAGGCCCTTTTCATACCATAGGTTTTCTTGGAGGTTTTCTTCTACATTTGTAGAGTTTTCAGAGTCGTCTTGCATAAGCACACTATTTTTTAGTCACAGTCTAAAGAAAGTGGCGGTTTTTTCCAATCAAATCGGACGGTATCTATTGGATGAAAGCCCGACTTTCCTACTGCATAGATAGTGATTTCTATTTGGTTTTTGGACAGATCATATAGATAAAAAGAGCCTTTTTGTATGTGAGATACAGGGCCGCTATCTAAAATCAGCGGCCCTTCTTTACGCAAATCCGCAATACATCTTCTATGGGTATGGCCGTGCGCATAGATCTGAATACGGGGATCTTTTTTGATGATTTTCTCGAGTTTTTCGCCTCTTTGCAGCCGTTTTAAAGGCCTTTCAAAAGGGATATAGGGAAAGTGGCTTGCAAGTAAAATCTTCTCTGGACCGAGTACATCCAGTGTGTTTAGTAAATTCTGTTCTATTTTCTCAGAAAATCTGCCTTCTGAAGAGTAAAAAGGGGTTGATAGCACCGCATCTAAACCTACGTAATTCCAGCCGTCTGCTAAAGGGAGGGTCTCTACGCCGTTTTCTTCTAAGCTTTTTGAGGGGAAATAGCGGTAAAACGTTTTTCTTTTGTAATCTTTTTTGGTGTAGTGATCGTGATTTCCAGGTAAAGCCATCACCTGGATGTTTTTTTGTGAGATTTTTTCGAAAAAATGCGCCGCCTTTTCAAGCTCTTTTTTTAGGCCTGTTGTCGAGGCGTCGCCTGTAAAAAGGACTTTTTCTACACCTAAAGAGGCAAATAGCTCGGGGAGATCCTCTAAGGCATGGGGTACAAAGGTGGTCCTACGAGAGAGTAGAAGATTGGCATTTCCGATCCACCTTTTGGAGAAAAATTGTAGAGGGCTCCAGGTGAAATAAGAAAAGTGCAGATCAGATAGGTGGATCATCCTTGTCATTTTCGAAAAGCGTATACAATTGCTACAATAAAGACAATATATGCCCGCTTTTTGCTACACCCTTTTTTGCGTAGAATTGTCTCTTTTGCTCAAGGGGTTGAGGTGGAGGGATCTTTCCTTTGGCTCCCTTGCTCTCGGCATTTTACGCGATTTTTCTTCTAGTTTGCGGCATTTTTTTTCTTGGTAGATGCTTTTAGGAAGCGACTTTTCCCTATGAAGAGCCCCGTCATCGGGAGTATCTAGGTGTTTTCTAGTGATTTTTTGCGCGATTTTTTTTGGATTTTGTTTTTTCATGACGTTCCCCCTTTTTATCTACTGTATCAAGAGCTTTTTTCCGCTGCAACAGCAGATTGGAATTTTCTCATTACCTTGGAGCTAGAGATCCAATAAGCCCAATAGTCCTCTCGAAAACGCATAGGGCTTTTCCAGTTCGGGATCCACCAAGCGGGCTTGATGATTTCTGCTTTTCTCCACCCAGGCTGCCAATGTTGGATAATTTTTTTCCCCGATAGCACAAAAGAGCAGATGCCCATCAAAGAAGCTAAGTGCGCTGGACCAGAATCATTACCGATAAAATAAGACCCTTTGGAAAATACGCTCACAAGGTCAGATAAACTGTGGGTATCTGGAAAATAAAAACGCCGCTTGATATCGAGAGGTATGTCTGCAAAAAAAGTGGTTTTTTCCTCAGGGGAAAGGCAAAATATAGGCGTATAGCCCGCTTTTTGCAGTTTTTTTGCTAGGGCAATAAATCGGGATTTTCTCCAGTTTTTACCCGCCTCGGAGCTTAAGGGATGGAGCAGTACTTTAGGGCAATCGGGATCTTTTTTGGGCGAAGGCAGGACGATGCCGGTGTCTTTACTGATCTTTTTTTGTAAGAAAACAGATAGAGCTTCTTGCAAGCTATCGACAGCAGGTTGATTGTGATTGAGGATAAGATCGTCTTGATGGACGGCATGAACCGGCCTACTATAAACGCAGATCACCCGCTTGCCGCGCCTTCTTAAATCGCGCACAGCTTCTGCTAATGGAGATTTATCGAACTGTAAGAAGATAAGGTCCATAGATAAAAGCTCTTTGATTAAAGCGCTTATCGAAGGTTTTTTATGGAGCGTATAGCCCGGCAAGTGCCGCTCAAGTGAGGGGAGATGATCGTTGTATAGATGGACTTGATAGCCTTGGTTTTTCCAAGCATTTGCTGCAACAAGCATGATCAAGCCGTCGCCCATACCTTTTGCTGTAACTACGGCTGCGCTCATAGGAGCATTTTTTTACATAGGGGAATTTTTTTCAAGGGGGATGGGGCTTTTCTGAAAAACAACGGCTTTGGCTTCTAAAGCATCTAGATGTAGCTGAAATGCATCTGATCCAAAGTCTTTATTTTCCCCTTTTCTTGTGATCTGATTGATTGCAGATGTAGATGCGATTTCTGGCAGGCAAATGGTCTCTTCTAAAGGCGTTTCGCTGAAGTTCATCGCACTGATTTGTAGGGATTTTGTTGCAGGAAGCCTATGGATTAAAACAAAAAGAGCGGGGTTTTTTGTGGGCATATACCCCAGCCATGTGGCTTTTGCAATCTGCGAGGTTTTCCTTGCAAGTAGGATCGCTTTTAGTTGACAGACAAATGATGTGGGATCTTTTTTTTGTAAAGAGATCGGTCCGTAAAGGGTATCTGCCTTAGGGACGCCTGCAGAAGAGCTAGACTTTCCAGAGCAGTGTAAAAGGTCAACTGCACCTCGTAAAATCCAGCGGGGATCGTTATCGATACTATCTGTAGATTGTAGCGTTTTTTTCGATAGAGGGAGAGCTCCGACAAGATCCCAAGGAGAAATAGCGAATATCCCTGGCTGCATAGCGTTGAAAAATGTGAGAAGAAGGAGCGCTTTTTTCACTTTTTCTTTTTCTTCTTCTGTCATCGAGTAAATATCTGGGATTTTTAAAGAAGAGGCGCAAACGCCTACCGTAGTTGTGCATAACCCTTCACCAGAAAACTGGTTGTAGGGGACATTTTTCGCTGTAAGTGCGCTATCTTCTTGTTGGATTTTTTTTCTTAGATCACTTCCTTGTATTGTCGCTTGATGATAGAGAAATTCTGTAGATGCTTCTTCTTTAAGGTGTTTGAGCTCGTAGTTGAACTCATCGTGGTTTTGCATAGCATGGATCAAGATTTTTGGATCGATTGCGTAGTTTTTCAGTAGATCGTAGCTAATTTTTAAAAGATCGGTATTTTGGTGTAAAAGGGCGTTGATGTAGGCTGCTCTTGTCAAAAAGTCATAGGACAAATCGGCTCCCATACGGCTAAAATCTCGGATTGCTTTTGGGCCTAAATTGAGCTCTTGAAAGGAAAATCCCCCAAATTTACGAATCAACATAGCTAAAGTGTTGGTAGCATCCAGCGCTACAGGGTGCGCTTCTGACCAGGCTTTTTTTGTGTGCTCGACACTCTCTACCCCTAGAAAAGAGTTGGCATCGAGCCTTAACACCTGGTTTTTTAAGATAAAAAGGGAAAAAAGAGCGTCGCCGCTGACAATTTTTTGCGCAGAAAATGAAGGGTCTAGCCAGTTGTATGAAGGCTGCCCCGATTTAAAATAGTGCAAATAAACCCAGCGGCGCTCGATGCCATCGACGCCGACGATTTTTTTTGTCGTCGACCAATTGGATCTTTTCTCTCCTTTTTGAAAAAAAATGGAGCTTTCTAATCGACCGACGATATAGCCTTTTTTCTTTAATCCTTCGACTTGTCTAGGGTGTAAATTGACGCTTAATCCCGAGGAGACTTTGGGTAAAAGATGCCAATCTTTTCGAGGGATTTCCACCATGTGGTAGATACCTGGATAGGTTTTATAATTTTGCAGAGCAAGAAGAAAATCGGCGCCAAGTCCGCTATGAGCAGGCACCAAATCTCCAATAATGATCCCACCTGATTTTTCTGCTTTTTGCACCATACGTGTATAATCGCTATAGCTGCCGTAATGGGGGTCGAGATGTAAGCTGATCCGGTCAAATCCTCCATCGATAGATGCAGTGCGGCAGCGGTCTTGTAAAGCGCCTGCAATTTGCATGGGACCGGTATGTAGCGCATTGATCCCTATATCTTGGAAAGCATCCCAAAGCGAAGCGCTGCTTAAAAAACGGAGGACAGGCTCATTATCTGGTGTGATCAATGATGATGCGTATGAGGTAAACCAATTTTCTGCGCGGTCAATTACCTCTAGAGGTTTGGGCGCAGAATACGATGATCTCCACTGCAGTTTCTTAGCGGAAAATTCTTTGCTGATTGTGGTTGCTTGATGCAGCATCGATTGGTTTTCTAGCCAATCTAATTCTGTATGCGCCAAAAGAGTTCCCCCTAAACTACAAACAATGAAAAGACGGAAGAACGCTCCCATCAAACAAGACTCCCTTTGTCTTTATCAATAGATAAGATGTACTCCACTTGTCAAGGAGAAGTTTACACGCTGATCAAAGCGTCTAGAGAAAGGACTTGTTTGCTTGCCTTTAAAGCCGCGTTGTAAAGAGTTTTCACATGCTCTAAAGGAGATAGATCTTCATCACAAGCAGTGATGTAGGAAGGAAGCTTATGGGGAAGGTGCACGTAGCTGACTCTTCTTTTGCCTAAAGAAGAGAAAATCCCTTGCCATAAGCTGCAAGACTCTGGAGAAGGAAATCGAATGGTCTGATCTTTTGCAAAAGTACCAGTAGACGTTAAGGCAATAGCTCCTGTTTTTTCAGCAGAAAAAATCAGGCGGTTGATCTCTTTTACCTTGTTTGATGGGATTTGTGGAATAGATAGAGCGGCAAATTTTTCTAGTGAAGCGTTATTTTCTTGGCATAAAGAAGCGTAGCCGCTTTGTAGATAGAGCTCATCTAAAAAGCCTTCATAAAATCCATTTTTTTTCTGTAGCTGCAATTTTTCTAGAAGTTGTGGACGATTCGATTGTTTTACGCGCAAAAGGTAGATGGCATCTAAAAAAAATGCATTTTGTGAAAATAGCGCTGCAAGGACAGATTCATCTACCTCATCTGCTAAAAACACGATGGGGTGGGCAGAAGATCTTCGTCTTTTTTTTGCGATTAGGATATCTTGCATCTGCAGGCGCTGGTTTTTTTCTTGGGGTAAATAGATGAATAGATCTTTTAGATACATAGCGCTGGTACGTTTTCCCTGTATAAATGAGGGGGTAACGAGATCTCCTTCGATCAAAGCGCTTCGGGTGATCTTTAGCGAAAGAGCAGGGAAAGATACGAGTAAAGAGCGCGCATCGACAGGTACATTTTCTATAGCGGGAACACGTAGATAGGGAAGGTATCTTTTTAAGATAAGGTGTATCGGATTTTTTGTAGGGAGCGTTTGCCATAAAGCCGCTTCTTTTTCGGCAAACTCGATGACGGCTTCATACCCTTGTCTTAAAAAGTGCAAGGGATCTATCCCTCTTTTTTTTTCAAATAGTTTTTTTCTTGCGCTCACCTGCTGAATCATATAAGCGCTGATTTTAATCGATAACAAGGCTTCTTTTTTTGGTAGTATGCCTATAGAGCGAAATGCGCTTTTAGCCATTGTTTGTGCAAATAAAAACCCTTGCTGGGTAGGCTTAGAAACAGGCGGTCTAAAGGTAGATAAAGAGGTGCGGTTTTTGCCGCTACTTTCTGCAAGGTCTACGAATAAAAGCATTCCCTGTACAAGGCTTTGCTGTAGATGAGACTGAAATATCGTGGATGGTTTTTTCATGAAGACTTACAGTTTTTCAATTCGCATTTGTTCTAAACCGAGATATATGAGATCAGGCTCAAAGTAATCTACGATTTTTTCAATGTCTTTTGCTAAATCATGACTACCTGCCATCTTTTCAAAAAAACATCCCGTTGCAATCACAATCGCTTCTAAATCCACATGCCCTTTTTTATAGAGAGAAATCATTTTTTCTAGGCTCCCTAAAAAGCCGTAATAAAGCCCTGATTGCACACTTTTTTGTTTCGACTG
This sequence comes from uncultured Chlamydiae bacterium, assembly GCA_937899275.1. Lineage (GTDB taxonomy): Bacteria > Chlamydiota > Chlamydiia > Chlamydiales > SM23-39 > CALBPE01. The sequence goes on along the minus strand of CALBPE010000105.1, from coordinate 12,606 downwards.
CCCGAGGTAAGAAGATGGTTTGATGCTTTCTACTAATGGCATGTTGGCGATGTTTTCCGATAAAGCGTATCGTTGCAGCTCAATATCGGGTAGAAGCGCGCCGCCTAAAAAATAACGGTCTTTTGTAATGCAGTCGATACTCACGACCCTATCGATGGTAATGATGATGCAGTCTTTACCCGGATGGTTATATAAAGCGCCGTACATAGCAGCAAGTCTAGCGTTACCAAGATCTACAGGAGCATACGGATCGATGCGAAGCGAGCGTTTTTCAGGTTTCACAATTTGAAAATTGATGCCTGCTTTTTTCAAAATGGCAGCGGTTAAAAGCTCTTCTTCTTTTACCTCAGCGCTAACCAGTACAGAAGATAGGGGCTGTTTGATCCATTCCTCAATTTTTTGTGCAGGAAAAGGAGATGTTTTGACCGTATGCACCTCCACTATACAGTGGTCTTCAAAAAATGCTGCTGCGCAGCTTTTATGCCCTAAACATAGTATAAGTGTCCTCATAATCGTGAAGCTATGAAAACGGGCGTTTTTTTTCAATACCATGCTTTTGCGGCTGTAAGGTAATTTCTTCTACGCCAAGAAGGGGAAAGGTGAAAAAAGAGCTATATAAAAAATCTGCTACATCTTTTGGATCTAGCGCATACAAAGGCTCTTTTTTGGGGCAAAATTCTAAAGGATCGTAAAAAGAGGTGCGGCACATACCAAGCTCTACAAAAGAGATCTGCACGTTAGCTGTTCTACACTCTTCTCTAAGCGACCTGGTAAATGCTTGCAAAGCTGCTTTAGAAGAGCCGTATAGTGTGTTTTGCTTAGTATATTTTGTCCCCGCAACAGATCCTAAGTAGAGGAAATGCCCTTGTTTTCTTGTTTTCCAAACGGGTAAAAGCCGTTTTGTGATCAGAGCTGCGCTGAAAAAATTGATGTGAAAAGCGCGGTATACATCGTCTGTATGGATGGATTCTAAACACTGAAATATACCAATTCCTGCGGAATAGATTGCTGCATCGATTTGTTTCGGCTCTAGCTGCTTTACTAGGCGCTCCGTATCTTTTCTACTTGCAAGATCACAAGGGAAAAATGTGAGGTGGGGATGCTGAAAAGAGGGCGGAGTTCTACTCACAACAAGGATTTTATGGGTATCTACCAGCTTTTGCATAGTAGCGGAGCCAATTCCTCTACTTCCGCCTGTGATTAATACCGTTTTCATATGACAAACAGCTTTTCTTTAGGAATGTAGTTTTCTAACCGCTCTTGGGCTTTTTTGATGCACTCGTTTTCCCAAAGGCTTTTTAAGGTGTTTCCTTCAAGGTGGGTGCCAGCAAAAATGCGGGGATCTTGCGTATTTTTTTTCAGCAGCTTCAGATACGATTTAGGAACGCGGAAGCTGCCTAAGGTAACCGAGTGGATAGAACGTTCTTGAACCCGGGTAAATACCTCTTGAAATAGTTGATCGAGATGGGGAAGAAAATCTTTTTGATACATCAGCGGATCAAAACGCAGGCCAATTTTCCAACCTTTTTCTGCTACTTTTTCCATTGCTTGCAACCTTTTCTCTAAAGAAGCGGTTTTTTTTTCTAACAGCCTGATGATATTTTCAGGGTTAAGGCTCCAGGCAATAACGCAGTTAGCGATAGGATCTGTACAAAGAAACGGCTTAATATACGCGCTTTTTGTTCTTACCTCTAGAAGAGACTGGGGTCTTTTTGCAAAAAAGGGGAGAAAGTGGTGTAAAAACCCTGTCGTTTTCTCCAAAGCTAAGCTGTCGCCATCATAACCAGAAAAAAAATGCCCTTCTCCTTTTTGATCAATTGCGTTTTGAAAATCTTCATAGTTGATGAACCAGACAAAATGCGCAGATGAATACATCCCTTGTAAAAAGCAGTAAGAGCAGTCGAAAGGGCAATTGAATAGATGGGAAAAATAGTAGCTGTTTTTGCTGCCGATACCAAATTTTTCTGGAATAGCGTGGAGGAACTCTTTCCGTTTTTTTGCTAAAATCAGAGCGGGGTTTTGTTTTTGTAGACGAAAATTTTGCTGTTTTCGGCTAAAAATCTCTTGGTAACTATCGCAGTAAATGACTCTAGGATCTCGAAAAGAAAAGAGGCATTTATCGACCCTAGCAGCAAGTATAGGATCATCGAGAAGATCTTTTTCTATGTAGATTGTTTTACGCATAATCTAGGGCTTTTTGTTCTATCATGTGTTCTACTGTTTCTAAAAATGCTTGGGCATTTGTTTTGGTGACCTTTGTAAATACCTTTTCTTCACCAAGACTTTGGGCCAAATGAAAAAGCTTTTTTGCCCTCTCTTTTTGGTAGGTGGTAAAATGGAGGCTCTTTGGAAGATAGATAAGAAAATCCGGGGCGTCTCCAATACGTTGCGTCTTTTCAGCTAGCCGTTCAACTAAAGGGATCAGCTCAGAAGCTGCTTTTTCCATCCATAAAGAAGTCTTTTGAAACGGGTGGTTTGGACCGTCAGATACCACCTTAAAAGAGGCGATGGCTTCAAGAGGAATGCGCTTTTCGATGAGTGTGGAAAAAAAAGCGTAGCCTTCCATATCGTATAAAGCGTCCTTGGAAAATTTTTTTTCCATCTTGTCTACACTAATCAGATCGCTTGAAGATAGGCGCTGCATGAAGGGAAAAATATGGGGGTAAAAAGAAGAGGCATTTTCCTGCGAGATTTTTTGTGCAAAAAACGCTTTTCCTGGTAGGTGCAATGGGTGGCCTGCATAGCCGATATTGAGATAAAAGGAAAAAGCGCGTTTTTCCATGGAAGAGATCAACGCTTTTTCCATAGCTTTTTTTCCCATACCTGTGATGATCAACGTGATCTTCTCATTTGTATAGACCGGTTTTTCTGGGCATAGGGAGCTTTGGGGCTCTTCTTTTTTTAGGCAAAGGTGGTGGATGAAAGGGGCAGCTTCTTTCAAAAAAGCGCTTGCTATCAGTAACATGATTCTATTGTAAATCGAGCGTTTTGATAAAATCCATGGAAAAAATAGCGGGCTTTCTAGATAATAAAAGCTCTTTTGGTGGCATAGCCAAGTGGTAAGGCCGAGGCCTGCAAAGCCTCTATCCTCAGTTCGAATCTGAGTGCCACCTTTTTTACCCGGTAGAATCTAGATGAATGCCTAGATGAATGCCTAGATGAATACCTAGGTGGGTGTCAGATTACAAATTCCTAGATCGGACGTAAGAAAGGCTAGTCGCTTTTCTCGCCCTTAGTAGTGCCTCTTCTTTTGTGACGCTTTTTATTTGGCTGTCATTTACTTGCATCCAAGTGTCGCCATCTTTTACATAACTTATGTAGTGGGCGTAGTTTCCTAGGTGTACAGCAAACGCATCTAAAGAAAAATTCGTTCCATCTAGGCTAATCGTCTCCAAATCAATCACGTCATTGGTTCGATCCAAGCTATAAAACTGATTTTGATGCATTCTATTGAGCTCAATATGAAAGCGCTCTTTTGGTATTTTTTCGATTGTTAACTTACTGCATCGATCTTTAATAGAAACGGGGCCTTTGCCTCTATTTTCTGTACTGATCTGATAAAATAGTGTAGAGGATTTTTGGCTCCTCACTCCTTCTGCGAGGACATACTCCCGCTTACCATTGACTACCGTAGATACCGGGATCTCTTGGCCATTGATCCTGCGCGTCAAATGCCCGGGGTTTTTCTCCGTGTAGTTTAACTTAAGGTGCTCTACATTGCAGCCAATACCATCTAACCAATCCAGAAGCTTTCTGGCTATTTCAGCAGAGGTATCCTGATTTCCTAAAACATTTCCTTGTTGCGATTGCAGATCTTGGAAGATGATCTGAATTTCACGATCAAGGTCAAGTGTCTGGTTAGAATGAGCGTTATGGTATTGATCATAGATGCTAACTAGCGCCTGGAGTTTTTGCGTAGAGGGTCCAACGGGAGATTCTTGCAGTTTTTTTCGGATGTTTTTTTCTAGGGCTTTGTCGCGAAGAATCACCGATTGCAATAAAGCATTTGCCCAACAGGTTTGGTTTCCGAAACCCCGTTTTATCCCAACTACATGGCTGCTTTTTTTATTTTGCGGCTGCCTTTCTGTTTGGTCTAAATGCAAAGAAAATGGCTTCATCATCTGAGCAGAATTTTGTGCAAGTGTTTGGAAAAATGCTTTGATTTTTTCCCCCTGAGCCTTAGATAGCACCTTCGATCCAAGGTCAGATCCAAGAGAGGCGACGTTTAGGGTGATTTTTTTCGGCAGGGGTGTAGAGGATAAAGGTTCGTTTTGTACCATATCTTGTAGCGTTTTCCAAGAAGAGACAGGCAGCGCAAGAGGGCTTTTTTGGCATAAAACCTGCATGCGGTAGCGTTTTCCTTGCAGATAGACAAAAGACGCTCTTTGTGGAGTTAGTACAGCTCCATGCGTATTTGAAGAAGTAGATGCTTCTCTTGTAACTGATGACATAAAACAATCCCTTTTACTAGTATTATACCATATTTTTTAGGGAAAATCAAGGAAAACCCCTTTAACATCCAGAAAGGAACATCCAGAAAGGAATATCCAGCGAAAGGAGCCTGTATATGACCTACGCTAATGACGACTCAGTTAATCCAGCAGCCTTTAAGGCGTCCTTGCGAGAAGAAATACCTCAAGGCTCTAAGGTAGAGATAGATAGTAGAAAAGTTGCTCCAGGAGATGTTTTTGTAGCTCTTCCAGGAGAAAAAACAGATGGGCACCATTTTGTAGGAGAAGCCCTCAGTAGAGGAGCATCTTTTGCTATTGTGTCGAAAAAGGAAAAAGAGCTTTTATCTTCCATGAGCTTTTCCATGCGGAAAAAATGCCTTGAAGTAAGCGATCCTTTAGAAGCATTGCAGGGTTGGGCAAAATCCGTTCATGCAAAAAGAGATGTGCAAGTTGTAGCTATTACCGGCTCTTTGGGAAAAAGCACGACAAAAGAGTTTACCAAAACGCTTTTGGAGGGAAGCTTTTCTGTTTACGCTACTCCAGGCAACTATAACTCACAAATTGGACTTCCTTTGACAATTTTAAACGCTCCTAAACAGTTTTCTGTTGGAGTTTTTGAAATGGGTATGACACAAAAAGGGCATATTGAAAATCTAGTTTCTATCGCGCCTCCCGATATCGCATTGATTACGACGATTGCTCCTGTTCATATTGAATTTTTCCCCGATCTTTTACCGGGGATTTGGCGGGCAAAAAAAGAGATTTTTTCCCATCCAAATACCAAGGTCTCTATTGTGCATGAAGATCTTTTACGTTATGAGAAAAATACCTGCTACCAGACCTTTTCTCATAAGGGATGTCCTTTTGTTTTACCGTTTTTAGAAGAGCAGTTTATTTGGGATTTTATGGCCGCTCGAAAAATCGCGCATGTGCTTGGCATTGCAGATGAAACGATTCAAACAAGGCTCCACCTTTTACAAACGCTTCCTATGCGATTTCAGAAAAAAGAGCTGCAACAAATCACATGGATCAACGATGCGTGGAACTCTTCTATCGATTCTCTTCGCTACGCGCTCTTGCATCTTCCTGAGCCAAAAACCGTATCTTTTACGAAAAAAGGAAAAACGGTGCAAAGAAAAGGCGAGGTGATTGCCCTTTTAGGTCCGATTGTTGATTTAGGCGAGCAGAGTCAAAAAGTGCATCAAGAGGTGGGGATGCTTGCTGCAAAATATGCCGATCAACTGCTGTCTTTTGGAGAAGAGGGAAGAGATATCGTAGCAGGATTTCGAAAAGGGGGAAAACCTGCAAAGCATATGCCTTCAAAACGCGCGTTTTTTTTAGAAAGCTTAAATAGAGCAAAACCGGGGGATGTGGTTTTAGTAAAAGCTTCTAGAAAATATGGTTTAGAAGAGCTTTTTTCCTTCCTTTCCTGAAAGACTTTTTCTATAGTTTTATCAGGTGGAATTATATGTTATTACTGATTATTCAATGGCTACAGACTTTAGGTGTAAAGGTGCCCAGCGCATTTTCTTATGCATCGACAAGGATGATGCTTGCTGCTATGACTTCTGTCATCACAACAATTTTTCTAGGTCCTTTTTTTATTAAAAAGCTCTATTCTCTGAAAATCGGGCAGCCTATCCGCTACGCATCGGAATGCCCCCTTTTAGCAGAGCTGCATCAAAAGAAAAAAGACACCCCTACAATGGGCGGGGTGCTGCTATTATTTTCTATGACTCTTTCCCTTGTTTTATGGATGGATTTAACCGCCGCTTTCACCTGGATTTTTCTTTTAGTCAGCCTTTCTTTAGGATTTCTTGGGGGAGTAGATGATTATTTAAAACTGCGCCATCCCCACGCAAAAGGGCTAAGACCGAAAAAAAAGCTGTTTGTACAAACGCTTATTGTACTCATCATGGGAAGCTACCTGCTTTTGCCTTCGGTTACCGGTGGAGTGCAAAAGATACTGGGTATTTCTCCTCCTGCAGCAAAAGAGTGGAGCCACCCAAAAGAAGGAAAGGCGCATCTGATCGATACAAAAGATTACATCAATAGAATCTACATCCCTTTTTGTAAAACACCGATTCTTTTGGGGTCTTTTTCTATTTTGATGTGGCTGCTCTTATTTTTGGTGACGGTAGGCACGTCGAATGCGGTGAACTTAACCGATGGGTTAGACGGTCTTGCAGCGGGGTGTTTGGTGATGTCTTCTTCTGTTTTTGCGCTCATCGCTTTTTTGACAAATCACGCAGATATTGCGCGGTACCTGCAGATTATCTACATTGAAAAGGCAGGGGAAATTGCGGTGTATCTATCGGCTACTGCAGGCGCATCGATTGGATTTTTATGGTACAACGGATACCCCGCTCAGGTATTTATGGGAGATACCGGCTCCCTTGCTCTTGGCGGCGTTTTGGGGATAGCTGCTGCGCTATTAAAACGAGAATTTCTATTTGCTATTGTAGGCGGCGTGTTTTTATTCGAGGCGCTGTCGGTTATTTTACAGATTTTGAGTATGCGCTACCGGCAAGGTAAGCGGATTTTTCGCTGTTCGCCTCTTCACCACCATTTTGAATACAAAGGCTGGCCTGAGATGAAAGTGGTTCTTAGGTTTTGGATCATGGCGCTTTTTTTAGCCATCTTCGGTTTAGCTTCATTAAAATTTCAGTAGTCGATGAAAAACATCATTTTTGGATTAGGAAAAAGTGGAATTGCTGCAGGCACCTACCTTGTATCTCAGGGGCAAAAAGTAGTAGGCTACGATAAAGAAGTGATGCAAGCCCCTTTTCCAGTAGCCCCTTTATGGAGCCTTGAAGGCATCGATCGGGTGATTGTATCGCCAGGTATTGATCCTCGATGCGTAGAAATCCAAGAAGCAAAGCAAAAAGGCGTTCCAGTTATTGGAGAAATGGAGCTAGGTTTGCAGTCTTTAAAAAAGACGGAGCCTGCCTATGTTATTGGCGTGACTGGATCAAATGGAAAAACAACGACGTGTATGCAGCTTGCACACCAAATGCGAAAAGGAAAAAAAATCGTGTTTTTACTTGGCAATATAGGCGAGCCTCTTTGCAACTACTTGCAGAGTCCAGTAAAGGGCGCTACAATTATCCTCGAGATGAGCTCTTTTCAACTAGAAACGGCGCGTACAAAAGCGCTTGATCTAGCGGTAGTACTGAACGTATTTCCCAATCATCTGAATCGATATGAAAACTTTTCTGATTATAAACAGGTGAAAAAAGAGATTGTTTCTCTTTTAAAACCTGGGGGAAAAGCCGTTGTAGGATCTGCTCTTTTCGAGGAGATGAAAACATCGTTTCCCCAAGTGATCCCTGGAGGAAATACTATAGAGAGCATAATCCAAGCGCTACTAGAGGAGATGGGGCAGCCTGGTTTAGATCTTACAGGGTTTATTCCCCCTTCTTACCGGATGCAGCATATTACGACATGGCAAGAAATCGCTTTTTACAATGATAGTAAATCCACAAACCCTGCAGCTACGATTTATGCCGTCTCTAAAATACATCGGCCCATCATTTTACTTGTAGGGGGATTGGATAAAGACCTCGATTATGCTTTATGGAAAAAGCGCTTTTCTAACAAAGTACAAAAAGTGATTGCTATGGGGTCTTGTAGAGAAAAAATTGCAAAACAGCTAGCTCCCGATTATGATGTGATGAAGGCATCTTGTTTGCAAGATGCTTGGCAAAAGGCTTTGTCTTTAGCAAAGCCGGGAGATGCGATCTTATTTTCCCCAGGCGCATCAAGTCTAGATCAGTTCAAAAACTTTGAAGAGAGGGGAAAAGCATTTACCCGCTTAGTAACTAAGCTAAAGGATTAAATAATTATGACAAGAAAACAAACAATCATCGTAGCTGTTTTATTGAATATGACGCTTTTAACCGTCCTTTTCATGACAACAGCAAAAGAAGAAGAAGTATACCAAGAGCCTAAAGCTGTCGCAGAAGAAACAACGAGCCGGCCCTATCAAGAAGATCCCGCTATCGCTAGAAGAAAAGCGGCTATGGCTCAGGCAAGAGCCTCGCTTTTACAAGGAGCAAATACTACAAGCGCAGCGAGCTTAGCTCAAGAACACAAGCAAGAGACAAAAACGGCTCTATCTAAACCGTCCATTACGCATAAATTGCCTCCCGTGCAAGAAACGCCGCCATCTTCTACAAAAGAAATCGTTGTGAAAAAAGGGGACCGTTTAGAAACGATTGCGAAAACGCATGGGGTTTCTGTAAGGGAGATCATCGAGTGCAATAGCCTTCCCGACACCAATATCTGGGAACATCAACGGCTGCATATCCCTGAAAAAAAGCAGGTAAGCGCTGTAAAATCAGTAGAAAAACCTGCAGAAAAGTACTACACGGTAAAAGTGGGTGATAATCCTTGGACAATCGCCATGAAACATCAGATGAAACTCCAAGATCTTCTTCAACTGAATAATTTAGACGAGAAAAAAGCGCGCAGACTTAAGCCTGGCGATCGCTTGAAAATCCGGTAGAGGTGTTATGACAAAAGCAGGGTATATCGTGGTTTTAAGTGTCCTGATGCTGTTTTTTTTAGGACTAGTGATGGTGTTTAATACCAGTTCTGCAGAAATGCTCGATAAGCATATGGTAGAAAGCACCCGCAGTTTTTTATGGAAACAAAGTATCTACGCCTTACTAGGCGCGCTTGCTGGCGGAGTGATCTATTCTTTAGGATACCAAAAGGTGTTTGCTCTTATGCCTTATGCCTATGCAGCTGTGCTCTTTTTTTTACTCGCGGTATTTGTTCCTGGAATTGGTAGGCAGTATAACGGCGCCCGGCGGTGGATCGGTCTTTTTGGCTGTACTTTTCAGCCTTCAGAGATTGCTAAGTACATTCTGCCTATGTATTTTGCATACCGGATCTACGCGCTAGATAAGATCACTTTCTCCCAAATTTTGAAGGTTTTTTTTACCCTTGGCGTCCCCTTACTTTGCATTTTACTCGAACCTGATAACGGCTCTACATTCATCATTGGATTTACCTTGGTGGTCTGCTGTTTTTTACTGCATATACCTCTTTTGTATTGGGCTTTTCCGCTCTGTGTTTCTTGCGTTTTACTTCTGAGTATTGGATGGAATATGCCCCATGTGCGGCTAAGGATCCAAGCCTATTTGCACCCAGAAACCGACCTGCAAGGTAAAGGCCACAAGCCTTACCAAGCGAAAATTGCCGCAGGATCAGGGGGACTTTGGGGAAAAGGTTTGGGTGAGTCGCTGCAAAAATTCAACTACCTACCCGAGGCAAAAAGCGACTATATTGCAGCAATTGTCGCTGAAGAATTGGGATTTATTGGGATTTTAGGGATGATCGGATCGTATCTATTCATGAGTATGGCAGGATTTTTTATCGCGTTTTCTTCCGAGGAAAAAACGGGGTTTTTTCTAGCGAGCCTACTTACCTTTTTACTCTCTTTTCAAGCATTTTTAAATTTAGGGATTGTATCTAACCTTCTTCCAAGTAAAGGTACGACACTTCCCTTTGTATCACAGGGAGGAACAGCGATGATTGTCAATATTTCTGCTGTATGTCTGCTTTTAAGCGTAGCTAAAATAAGACGGTCTTCATGTTTATCGCTTTAATTGCTGGAGGAACAAAAGGTCATCTTAGGCCGGCAGAGCTTTTAGCTGCAGAGCTAGAAAAAAAAGGCCATCAAACACTTCTTATCGGAAAAGGCATTAAGAAAAGCTATCTCCAAACATCTATTTCCTATATCGAAGTGCCTTCATCGAATCAGTGGAAAAAACTTCCTTTCACTCTTTATGGAGCGCTGCAATCGGCATATCATTTGCGCAGGGTGGATCTGGTGATTTCTTTTGGCAGCTACCATAGCGTATCTGCTATGCTTGCCGTGCGCTGGATTTTGCGGCGACAGTATCTACTCTATGAGCCCAATGTATCGATAGGAAAAGCGCACCGGTTATTTGTCAAAGGGGCATTAAGTATCTGTTCGCCGTTTTCTCAACCCTATAAAAATGCGGTTTGTATTCACCCTTTAACCGGGTTAAAACCAGCGAAAAAACCACCTTCTTCTCTTTTGAAAGTTGGCGATCCCTTAAGGATTTTAGTGTTTGGAGGCTCACAAGGAGCTATTTGGTTAAACCATTTTTTTCTACAAGCCGTTGAAAAATTGCGCTTAGAAAAAGAGGTTGCCATCATCCATATTTTAGGAAAGCATATGGACCGCGCCTGGGCGTTTAAACGCTACCAGGAAATGGGGGTTACAGCAGAGGTCTATGAATACGTACCTTCTATGGATGAGATCTATTCTAGAGTGGATGTAGCGGTTGCAAGGGCAGTGGCAGGTACGCTTTTTGAGCTGCTTTCTCATGAAATTCCAGCGGTATTGATCCCTTATCCCTACGGAGAAAAACACCAAAAAGAAAACGCGCAGTTTGCTCATGATTTAGGGTGCGTAGAATACTTTGAGCAAGACTCCTTGACAGTAGAGCGTTTGATTAGTAGCATTTTTCAAGTGGTAAAAAAAGCCTCGTTTCAAAAGGCAAGGCGTTTTTTACAGCAAAAAAGACGCTCTCTTATCGAGATCATAGAGGACCTTTCTTAATATGTACTATTTTTTAGGTTTAGGCGGGATGGGGATGAGCGCCCTGGCCCATATTTTGCTAGAAAAAGGGGAAAAAGTCGCGGGATTTGATGCAAATAGCTCCTCGGAGATCATCCAAGACCTGCAAAAAAAAGGCGCTAAACCGCGGCCTACAATCCAAGATGAAAAAACGGTGGTCTATTCAAGCGCTTTTCCCTTAGATCATCCATTGATATTGGAATCGAAAAAACGGCAACTTTCTTTAGTGCACAGATCGGAGCTATTACAGCATCTGATGCGGGAAAAAAAAGAGTATGTGGTAGCAGGATCTCATGGAAAAACCTCCACTTCGTCTCTTCTTTCTTGGGTGTTTTTACACGCAAATAAAGACCCTTCTTTTGCGGTAGGAGGCGTAGTTAAAAAAGTCAATTGCAATGGACGGTTTGGTAGATCTTCTCTATTCATTGCAGAGGGAGATGAATCAGACGGCTCATTTTTAGCCTGCAGCCCTTATAGAGCGGTGATCACATCTTACGATCTTGATCATATGGATTATTGGAAAAAAGAAGAGGATCTACAAAAGGCGTTTCTTCAGTTTTTTCGCCAGAGTAAAAAAGCGTTTTGGTGTAAAGATGATCCCCTCTTATCTAATTGGCATCAATCGGGGATGTTACCTGGAAAAGACCTTGTGTCCTACGGGTTTTCTTCTACTGCAGATGCGGCATGTACAAAGTACCAAACTACAGAAAAAGGCTCGTTATTTTCTATAAGCTATAGGGGAAAAACCTACCGCGATCTGTACATCCCTCTTTACGGCAAACATTTTGTGCAAAATGCGGTAGCGGTATTTGCTCTTGCTTTAGACGAGGGGATCTCTTGTACTGAAATACAACAAGCATTTGCCTTTTTTCCAGGGGTGAAAAGGCGTCAAGAAAAGCTGTTTACCAAAGCAAAGATCGATGCGTTTGATGATTATGCGCACCATCCAAAAGAAATTGCAGCTACTCTTGCCGCATTGAAAGAGCGTTTTTCTACAAGACGGCGCATCGCCATCTTTGAGCCGCACCGTTTGCAGCGGCTCGATGCGTTATATGACCGGTTTGTGTCTAGCTTTTCTGATCTGGATTATCTTATTGTAACAGATGTATATGATCCTAAAGATAAGCGCGCTTTTTTTGATGGGAATCGCTTTGCAAAAAATGCGGCAAAAGCATCGAATATTTCCTGCAAGTATGTGCCTATAGATGATCTTTTAGACCATCTACAAAAGCAGATCAGGCCGTTTGACGTGATGATTTCTTTGGGGGCTGGCATCCTTTCTAGCTGGATGCAAAAAGCAAAAGACATCTCGTATCAACCCTGGCATATCGGATTGATTTTTGGAGGAGCCTCTCCAGAACACGATGTTTCTATAGCTTCTGCAAGATACTTTCTTCAAGCTCTACAAAAACAAGAGCACTACCAATTGGCAGAATTTTACATCAGCAAAAAAGGCGTATGGTCTACTGGCTCATCTGAAAAAGCTCGTCCAGAAGACACCGCGGTTTCTTCTTCTGAGCTAGATTCTATACAGAGTGT
>CALBPE010000104.1 GCA_937899275.1 uncultured Chlamydiae bacterium | reverse complement strand
TAGAGCTCACCCAATTTCCTGCTGTTGTTCAATATATTGGCGAACCACAGAAATACTTTCTATATTAGAAGAGCCGGCGAAGATTCATGCGGATGCTGAGGTCAAATAGAAAAAATCTCAGTTCTTCATAGGAACAGCAATGCGCCGAAAATGGGGATGAAACACGTGGTAGTCCATACCGAGTAATCTTTGATCTTCAATGACAATATCTACCCTATCTAAAGAGCTATCTAAACTGGATGATTTGTAAATTAGAGTATCTTTTTCATAAAAAATCGCAGGCTCTAAACTATGAGAGCCTATGATCAAGTCGATATCGGCTACTGACTGGACAAGAGCAAGGTCTTGTTCAATAGATAGATCGCTTACAAGTACAATATAAGAGCAGCCCTTTTTCTGCATTTTTTCTACTACCATCTTTGCCGCGAGAATCGGCTCTACAAGAAGAGGGTCTCGATACGCTGTTTGTAAGCCTTGTATCTTAGTTGAGTTTCCAGGAGAAAGTAGCGAAAAAAGCCCTATTTTTACCCCGTTTATCTCATACACAAAAAAACGGGGCTTTTCGGGAAAAAGCGCCTGTTTACAGTCTAACATATTAGAAACCAGTAAAGGAATCCCCTTTGCTGCAGCGTAAATACTCAGCTGCTCTATATTCGCCTGCCAATGCTCTTTAGAAAATAGGACAACATCGGGTAAAAACTCCGACCTACTGTCCAAGGCAGTATCGTCCATAAACGGAAGGATTTTAGCAATCGTCACCGTTTTTTGTGCGTGGCGCTTTTCATTTGCAAGCACTTTTTGCAATGCCTTTTGTTCTGTGACAAAAAAACGGTTTAGCTGAAAAAAAGTGATTTTTCCGCTAGAAAACCCTGAAAGAGGCACAAGGTAGATGAAAAAATAAAAAATAGATTGTAAACGCAACAAAAAACCACTCACTAAACACTCTTTTTTTACTCTATACGGATTTTCTCAGAATATTGGAAAAAGTACAGTAATAAATATTTCACTAAATCTTCCCAGCATCTCTAAAGAAAAAGCTATCTAGATTTTTCCCTTGAATCAATAGAAAGACTACTGCTAAAATTACCTTTTATTGGAGATAGCTTTATGTCAAGAAAATGTCAAGTTACTGGAAAAAAAACCAGCGTTGGAAAGTCCATCACAAGACGAGGAATTGCCAAAAAGAAAAAAGGAATCGGTCTTAATACAACGGGCATCACCAAAAGAAAATTTTTACCTAATTTACAAAAAAAACGCTTTTGGTTTGAAGAAGAAAACCGCTTTGTTGAGCTAAAATTAAGCACAAAAGCGATTCGGACGATCACGAAAAAAGGTCTTTGTGCCGTCATCTCTCAAATGAGAAAAGAGCGAAATAGTGTTTAATCTCCTGAGGCGCAAACATTCCGTTATACAAAAATGTGCAGCGTGCACCTTTGTTGTGACCTGCACAATATATCTTTGTTATACCTTTTATTTTGCACTATATCCTAAGCTGCCCAATCCGGGAAAACCCCCTGTACTTTACTCAAATCAGTGCAATGTAGACCTGCGTCTTCTCGCAGTTAGCGCCATGGAGCAGGCAAAAGAGTCCATCCATTTGGTCATGTTTGGATTAAAAGAACGCTCTATTTTACAAAAGCTCATCAAAAAGTCTTCGGAAGACTTGGTTGATTGCCATATCTATTACGATCCTTCCGCCTCTCCCCGTTTTCGTAAAATCAACTCCCATTTTTTTCCTCATCCTGTGCCAAGTCGAGGATTGATGCATCAAAAAATCTTGGTAATTGATGAAGCAATGGTTTTTCTAGGCTCTGCCAATATGACCAAGAGCTCTCTTGAAATGCACGATAATTTAGTCATCGGAATGGTCAGTCCAAAAATCGCCCGTTTTTTAACGAGCCGCACGCCGTATAAATCGGGCCATATCAAAACGCTTGTGGGCTCACAGTGGGTTGAGCTCTACCTTCTTCCCGATCCTCGAGGCTACGCAATACAAGCAATTAAAGATCGTATTCGAGAAGCAAAAAAATCTTTACAAGTGGCGATGTTTACCTTCACCCACCCCGCTCTTGTCGATGCAATCATCGATGCACAAACAAGAGGCGTAAAAGTCACAGTAGCTATCGATAAAAACGCTTGGCTGGGATCGAGTCATGCGGCTATCAAACGTTTAGAACATGCAGGTATTGATGTGATGGTCAATACAGGCTCTTCTTTACTACACCATAAATTTTTATGGGTAGATGGCCGCCATTTGATCTTAGGATCGGCAAACTGGACTAAATCTGCTTTTTACAAAAACCAAGATTCTTTTCTTATTTTGCATAATATGAGTGATGAGCAAAAAAATTTGATGCGCTCTCTTTGGCGTAGGTTGATTCGGAGTGATAAAGCAAAGTCTACCCGGCCTTAAATCTTTTTTTCATCGAAGTATGCAAAAAAAGATCCCGAAAAAGTCTCGTTTTTTTTAAATACAAATTAGAAGCCTCAAATAGGTTATTTGCGTGATTGTATTTTTACTTGCCTTTAAATTTTTCATACTCATGGACGCTCCGGGCAACATCCCCCTTTACACCGCGCTTTTACGTAAAATCCCGGTCAATAGGCAAAGAAAAATCATTTTCAGGGAAATGTGCATTGCCCTTGTCTTGATTTTAGCCTTCAATTTTGTAGGAGAGCCCTTTCTTTTATTTTTAGATATCTCGGCAAATACGGTAAAAATCGCAGGAGGTATTGTGTTATTTCTCCTATCGATCAAGATGATTTTTCCCATACCGCAAATGGAGCCTGAGGTAAGTGAGACAAGCGAGCCGTTTATTGTGCCATTAGCGATTCCTTTGGTAGCTGGACCTGCGGTACTAGCAGCTGTCATCATCTATTCAAAACAGCAAAGTAACCACCTCATCATGATGGCAAGCATCACATGCGCCTGGCTCGCCTCTCTTTTTGTACTCCTACTTTCCCCGGTATTATCACGCGCTCTTGGAGAAAAAGGGATCAACGCTCTTGAAAAACTCATGGGCCTTGTCCTGACGCTTATCGCAGTGGAAATGTTCATGCAAGGCATCCAAGGAGCTTAAAAAGAGCTAGAATATTTCCTGTTAATCAGGGCTCATATCTGGGATGCTTTTGAGCAAGTGATATAATCGCACAATATCGCAATCTTGTTTTTTACGTGGATTATCTGAAAAAACAACCGCACGATACCTGCCTTTAGGACCTTCACAATAGGTCCATTTAGAAGATTTTCGTAGATTCTGTAGATCACTCATTGACATCGAGTCTAACTGGCGCACTCTACCTTCATCTACTCGAAACACCTCAATAATTTGATCATTGGAACTAGGCGGGTACAGCTTTTCTAGTCCAGAATTTAGACCATTAGGCTGAGAGCTACAGGGAATACAGTGCACGTCGCGAACACCGAAACGAGTAGATAATTGACCGGTAGGTAGGCTACTATACGGCTTAGTTCCTACCAACGCTCCGTGGGGGTTATAGCGAGGAACATAGCGATACGCATTCCATCCATATACTGATGAAGCAGCGCAGGCGCTAACAAGACATTGTACTAATCTATTTATACGCATAAAAAAACCTCTCTAATTAAAAAATATGTGTACACTATATAAAAACTTTGTAATAAATTGCTTTAAAAAATCCCTTGCTAGAAAAATTAAAAATTTTTTATAGAAATGGTTACTCAATAAAATAGGAAGAATATCTACGAGATTTCTATTGAGACTAGCCGCGCTTTTTGCTATTTCTTGAAAAAATCCCTCTGTTCAGTGGATAATTTCTTACGTGTTAACGGAAGAATATGAATAACATCCAATTGATCGTTGCTTACGATGGAAAAGAGTATTTCGGTTTCCAAAAAGCGGCTGGAAAACCTACGATTCAAGAAGCGCTGGAAAAAGCGATTGCGATTCCTTTGCAGCATCCAGTAAAAGTTCAAGGCGCTAGCAGAACCGATCGAGGTGTGCATGCTCAGGGACAAGTCGTCCAGTTTTTTACCAAACGCGCATTGGATGAAGGAAAATTTCAGGCGAGTCTCAACCGCCTTTTACCTTCAGATATTCGTGTGGTATCGGTAGAAAAAGTAGCTCCCTCCTTTCATCCAAGCTTAGATGCTGTAGAAAAAACTTACCGCTACCAAGTATCGACAAAGCCTATCCTTCTACCTCATGAAAGGCTATATTACTGGCATTTTCCTAAAAAGATGGTGCAAGACATGCAGGCGGCTATTCCCCTATTTTTAGGAGAAAAAAACTACCAAGCTTTTTCCACCGAAATAGCGGAAAACCCGCTATGCAATGTAACGGCAATTGCAATAGAAGAAAAAAAGGGGCTGTACACGCTTAAAATAACGGCAAACAGGTTTTTATATAAAATGGCCCGAACTATCGCAGGCACGTTATTGTATTTTGGTGCAGGTAGGATCGATCTAAAGGAAATTGCACATCTATTTATCAAAACCGATAGAAAATCTGCAGGTATGTCCGCTCCTGCACTAGGCTTAACCCTAGAAACGATTACATATACAAAAAAAACTTGAAGGAGGGCATATGACCTCGAGAAATGATCCTTGCTGGTGTGGATCAAATAAAAAATGGAAAAAATGCCATTACCCAGAGAAAAGCCGCTTAAATACGCGCAAAGAATACAAAGAAAGACATGGGATTCTTCTAAAAACAGAAGAAGAAATCATCGGTATACGAAATGCCTGTCAATTCGCAAAATCTGTCTTACAAGAACTGGTTTCTGCAGCAAAAAAAGGCGTTACGACAAACACCTTAGATGCACTTTGCCGCCGCCTTCATAAAGAAAAAGGGGCGATACCTGCTGCCTTAAACTACGGCTCTCCCCCCTACCCTTGTGCTGCTTGCTTTTCATTAAACGAGGTGATTTGTCATGGTATTGCAGATGATCGCCCGTTAGAAAATGGCGACATCATGAACATCGATATCGCCTCAATTGTAGATGGATATTATGGAGACCTTTCCACGATGGTGATGATAGGAGAGGTAAGTGAAGAGAAAAAGAAAGTTGTTGCCTGCGCAAAGACCTCTTTAGATGAATCGATCAAGATCTTAAAACCTGGTATGGATCTTAGAGAAATCGGTCAGGTGATCGAACGAGAAGCGGCAAAAGAAGGCTTTTCTGTTGTCCATCAATTTGTAGGGCATGGTGTGGGCCTACATTTTCATGAAGCGCCTCAAGTATGCCACCATGCCAATAACCATAAAACAGCTCCCCTTGTAGAGGGGATGACATTTACCATCGAGCCGATGATTAATGCAGGGCGCCCCGATGCGGTCATCGATCCTAAAGATCAGTGGACGGCAAGAACAATTGACGGAAAACCCTCCGCGCAATTTGAGCATACCGTCTTAATTACAAAGACTGGTTATGAAATTTTGACTGTTTGAGGCAAAGAAGCTGCTTATTTAACGCATCGACTAGGGAAAAGAGCTCTTTTTCTGTATCTTGCAGACGAAAGATCTCTTCTTCTTGTCGAAAAGCTGTTTGTAGTAGCTGCTCTATTTCTTCTGTGATCAGAAATTTTCCCTCGTTTTTTTCTTTTGTTAACCGAAGAACTTCTTCTTCTGCATGAAAAAGCTCTCCTCTTAACGTTTCTACAAGAGTAGTTTTCTCAGAAAATTGTTGCCGTAGCTGAAAGTACTTTGCTTCTGTATCTTTCAATCTATTTAAGCTAAAAGCACGGGCGATCAGTTCTTCTTCTTTTAGTTGGAGCTCTTCTTGTAACCGGGCTTTTTCTTTTTTTATATCCGATAGATCTTCTAATAGTGATCCATCGACTGCATCTTTTTTTGCGTGAAGAGCTTTTTCTAATGCTTGCTTTTCCCCTTGTAGCATACGCTGTTTTTGGGAAAAATCGTCTTGCATTTGATAGTATTTTTCTTTCCAGTTAGAAACGGTTTGCTCTAGAGCTAAAGCGGTATTTTTCCACTCGGAAAAATCAGATTTTGCCTTCTCTAATGCTTGCTGCAACGCTTTAGCGTCTTCTTGCTGTTGGAGCTCTTGCTGGCTGCCTCCTGCATTTTCAAAGATTTGCAGAGCCTCTTCTAAAGATACGCTCATAGCAAAAAGCGATAAAAAACAAGCGACATAAAGGCCCGCATACCAAAGGTTTTGGGAGGTTTTAGCCGAGCCTGCAGATCCTAAATATAAAAACAGGAGAAAAACAAGGCTTCCGATGAAAAAAAAGGGAAGAAGCTGGCTTGATTTTTTGGGAAAAAAAACGGAGCAAAATGCGCCTATAGTAAAGACAAGGAAAAAGGCCGTTCCCATCCCTTCTTGAAAAGATAACATCGCAGTAGAAAAAAGAAGCGCCGCTGCAATAAAAATAGCGTAAGATTTTTTTCTCAGCGCACTACGAGTATTTTTTAGATTGGACTCGATCATTTCTATCCCCATACTGTGATCCTAACAGTTCTATGATTCTTGCGACAACAGAAAATCCTTTTTCTAAGCGGTCTAAGGAAAAATGTTCGTTAGGAGCATGAATAGCATCAGAAGCAAGGCCCATACCAATAATAATAGGATCTGCGCCTGCATAAGCGCTGACGTCGGCTGCAATAGGGATAGATCCTCCCGCAAGAGTTTTTACGCAAGGTCTATTAAATACCTCGGTGTAAGCGGCTTCTGCAATCTTCACTATATCTACTTCAGGCGAAGTAAAAAATGGCTTTCCAAGGCCATGCTTTTCGACGCTTAAGATCACTCCCTTGGGGCAAAATGCGCGCAGGTGCTTTACCAAAAGCTCGTAAATCTTTTCAGGGTTTTGCCCAGAAATCAGGCGGCAAGAAAGCTTGGCAGAAGCGCTTTTAGCGATCACAGTTTTTGATCCTTTACCTGTATACCCACCAGAAATGCCATGCACTTCTACAGAAGGGCGCAGCATAACTGCCTTTTCTTTTGGATGCCCCTCTTCCTCCCAAAAAGCCTTTAGCCCCTCTTCTCCGTCTAAACTAAATGTAGGAAAAGTAAATGGCGTCAAATCCTCAATAGGAGAAACGTCGTCGTAAAATCCAGCTACAGCAACGCTACCTTCTTTAGTCCATAAAGTATTTAATAGCTGAATTAACGCTCTATGGGGATTGTAAGCTACATTGCCGTAGCTACCTGAATGAAGATCTCGGTTAGATCCTTGGATTGCTACTTCGAAAGCAATAATGCCCCTACACCCTAAAGAAATACTTGGGTTATCTAAAGAAAGTAGACCGCCATCTACAACCAACAAGTGATCTGCTGCAATCATTTTTTCGATAGCAGGAAGAGTATGCACTAGAGAAGGGCTTCCAATTTCCTCTTCTCCTTCGACAAGGATTTTCAAATTGCAGCCCAACTTCTGATGCAAGTCTTGCAGCGCTCTTAGCGCATGCAAAACATAGATGAGCTGCCCTTTATTATCCTGCGCTCCCCTAGCATAAACCAGGCCATCTTTGACATAAGGCTCAAAAGGATCGTGAAGCCACTCTTGGATCGGATCTGCAGGTTGTACATCGTAATGACCATATAAAAGTAGAGTAGGCAGCTTTTCATCTACATATTTTTGAGCAAAGACTAAAGGATGACCTTTCGTTTGTATCAGCTGCGTTTCAAAAGAGCTATCCTCTAAAAACCTTTGCACCCAATTGGCAGCTATTGCCACTTGTTGTGCATAAGAAGGATCTGTACTAATAGAAGGAATACGCAAAAAGTGTAGATAAGAGGTTTCAATAGCCTCTTTATTACGGTTATACCAGTCGGTAAGAGAAGATAGGCTCATATCATCATCATTTATTCAATCTGATTGTAAGCTTAGTGAGTAGTCGTTTTATCTTCAAGAGACGCAGCAAAAGCTGCCGACGCGCTTTCTACGAGATAAGCGGCCAACGCTTCATCGCCTTCGTAAGACATTTCCACTTGCATTTCTCCATCAGAAGAAGGTTCCTGACATGTAATCAATACATAACAGGCATGTTGCTCCCGAAGGCGCTTTTTCATGCGTCTTAAAGAAAGTTCTTGATCTGCTTGCATTTCTACTATTTTGCATTTTTTCATAAACCTCTCAAAATACTGGATATCCCCTTTAGAAGCTATTCTAAAGGCGGTTTTCTACATCTACCTTTTGTACATTGCCCCAGAAATCGATACTTTGCAATCCAAAATGAAAAATTTTCGTACAAAAACACGGCCGAATCATACAGAATAGCTAAAATAGTGCGTACAAATTTTTTACACGGAAAATGGCGTATGACAAAATAACTTTATCCTTGACAATTGCGCATTTTTGCGGTTTAATTAGAAAGATTTAGAGGTGTTTATGTCGTTCATTAAAAGAATTTCCCTATTTTTAATTGTAAACTTTTTCATTGTCCTTACCATTTCGACAATTCTGCGTTTATTTCAAGTGGGACCTTTTCTGCAATCTACAGGATTAAACTATAGGTCTCTTGCCTTATTTTGTTTTCTATGGGGCATGATCGGATCGGTGATCTCTTTACTCCTATCGAAAAAAATGGCGGTTTGGATTATGAAAGTACGCATCATCCACCCCTCTTCTTTTACACATAAGCCCCTTTTCGACATGGTCGAAACGCTAGCAAAAAAAGCGTCTCTTCCCATGCCAGAAGTAGGGATTTATCCTGGAAAAGAGGTAAACGCTTTTGCTACAGGCCCCTCTAAAAAACATGCGTTAGTCGCGCTTTCCCAAGGAATGATCGATACCATGCCTATGGAAGAAATTGAGGCGGTAGTAGCCCATGAACTATCCCACATTAAAAATGGCGATATGGTGACTATGACGCTTTTACAAGGCGTGATCAACGCTTTTGTCCTTTTCTTAGCTCGCATCGCTGCCTACGGCGTATCTGGAATTGGTAAAAACGAAAAAAGAGGCTCTTATATGAGCTATTACCTCTTGGTATACGCATTTGAGATATGCTTCATGATGATCGGCTCGATCGTTGTATCTGCTTTTTCCCGTTTTCGAGAATACAGAGCCGATTATGGAGCTGCTAAGCTTTCCACAAAAGAAAAGATGATCTCTGCTTTAGAATCTCTTGCCTCCTTACAGAAAAAAACCTCTTCTCAAAAATCCTCGATAGCACGTCAAGAAGGAAAAGCTGCGTTCAATGCGTTGAAAATCTCTTCTTCTAAAGGAGGCGTTTTGCAGCTATTTGCCTCTCACCCTCCTCTACAAGAAAGAATTGCACGGCTAAAGGCGCTGTAATCGATGGAGAAAAAAAAGGTTGTTGTCGGCATGTCTGGCGGCGTAGATTCTTCTGTTTCTGCCTACCTTCTGAAACAACAAGGATACGACGTTACCGGCCTTTTTATGAAAAACTGGCCAGAAAAAGATCCTTCTGGATCATGCCTTGCTGAAAAAGATTACGAAGATGTAGCCCGCGTAGCAGACGCCATTGGTATTCCTTATTACTCTGTGGACTTTTCAAACGAATATCGTGAAATGGTCTTTTCAGAATTTCTAGCTGATCTAAAAAAAGGCCTCACTCCAAATCCCGACGTCCTTTGCAACCAAAAAATCAAGTTTCACGTATTTTGGCAAAAAGCGCAGTCACTAGGCGCAGAAAAGCTCGCTACAGGCCACTACTGCCAAACAAACGCTTTAGGCGAACTTCTCAAAGGAAAAGATCCTTTAAAAGATCAAAGCTATTTTCTGCACGCCGTCCCTTCTTCAGTACTGGAAAACACCTTATTTCCTATTGGTCATTTGGAAAAAAGCGCTGTTCGAAGTATTGCACAATCTATCGGACTCTCTGTACATGAAAAAAAAGATAGCACCGGTATCTGCTTTATAGGAAAACGAGATTTTCGCTCATTTGTCAGCTCTTATTTAGGCTATAGACCTGGGGATATCATCACAGAAAAAGGAGTGGTGATCGGCATACACTTAGGCGCAGCTTTTTACACCATAGGACAAAGAAAAGGGCTTGGTATTGGGGGGCAGGGAGATGCTTGGTTTGTCATTGGAAAAGATATAGAAAAAAACCATGTGATCGTTGGCCAAGGAGAAAATCACCCCAAGTTGTTTACCTCGTTTGTTGAAGCTTTTCCCCTATTTTGGGTACATAAAAAGCCTGTATTTCCAGGAAATTTCCAAGCAAAGATACGCTACCGACAACAAGAAGAGCCGTGCTATGCAAAGCTCACAGAAAAAGGTACGCTTTTTGTTACATTTGAAAAGCCGCAAAGAGCCGCAACTCCAGGACAGTCGATTGTCCTTTACCAAGGAGCCGTTTGCCTTGGTGGAGGAAAAATTCTGTAAAAAGGGGTTAGCTTCCAGTAGAAAGCGCACTTAACCAAGAGGGCGCCGTTTCATTTTTCTTAGTAAAATAGACCTTTTTCGGCCGAATGGACTGGCATAAATGCTGCAAGCTTTCTTTGCGTAAAATAATGAAGTCTACTTCATTTAACGAGGAAAGCACGTGGATAAAATCTTCATCGGGAACATCATCTTGAATATATAATACAAGCTCTTCTGATGGGCTTTTTGCAATCGTTCGGATAGTTTGCAAAAGCTTGGGAGTGATCCCTTCATTTGTATCGACTTCTAATATCGATATAACGCACTTTTCACGCGCTTTTTGTAAAGCGTATAGATGCGTTTCATGAAATACTTTGCTATCCACATCGGTTTCTAATAAGCGCCTTGCCACATCGCTTAATGTCACTAAAGCGCAGCCCATTTTTTCAATAGCGATACTAGCAGAAATATTAGCAAGGTGCACCGCATCATCTAAAGGCAAAGAACTTGCAATCGCTGCAGATAAAGTCGCAAGCACGGTATCTCCTGCTCCTGTTACGTCAACCACTTCTCTAACTTGAACAGGAAAATCTTTTCTAGGGCCATTTCGGGTAAATAAAGACATGCCATCTCCCGATTTGGTAATCAGAAGATGGGGGCTTTGCGTTTTTTGAAATAACGCATCTGCCACCTCATCTAAAGAAGCTTCCGAAGGAAGGCCTGCTGCAAAATACGCTTCTTTAGTGTTGGGTTTTACAATAAACGCCCGCTGGTATAGAGAAAAATCCACCCCTTTTGGATCACACACCACTGGAATACCGCAAGCATTACTCATAGCGATAATTCCCTGTAAAAGACGGGGGGTAAGGGTTCCTTTATTGTAATCAGAAACCGTCACAATAGAAAAAGAGGCGATTTCTTTTTCCAGCGCTTGGAGCATCTGATCTTCTATTTGTTGAGAAGGAGGAAATTTTGTTTCTTCATCAATCCGAAGAAGCTGCTGGTTTTCTGCGATAATGCGGTTTTTCAATGGGGTAATTACCCCTTTTTCATCGAATAAATAGGAGGTGTCTACTCCAGCATCCTTCAGCGCCTTTCTTACCGCAAGCCCGCTTGCATCATGACCTACTCTTCCCATAATAGAAACGTTTCCTCCAAGGGAAACAAGACCTAAAGCGACGTTGCCTGCGCCCCCTGCTTTCTGGTGTCTTTTTTTGATATGAAGAACAGGTACAGGCGCCTCTGGAGAGATTCTGTCGATAGATCCTGTGGTATAAATATCGAGCATAAGATCTCCTACCACAAGAGCCTTAAAGGGAGCAAGTTGACTAAACGTGCCTGCAAGTCTTACCATTGCGCATCTCTTAAAATGTAGTTTTGCACATAATCTTCTACCGCATCTTCTATTGGGGTTAGAAAAGAAGAAGCTGCTTGATCTATAGCAAAATATTTTGCCATTCTCGCTTTTGTATAATTTTGGTACTGCGCTTTTAAATCGACTGGCATGGGAATGTATTGAATACAAGGGGGTTTTTTCACCGCTTTAAATACCGCATGGGCAAGGCGATTCCAAGTGACAGCGCTGCCTGTACCAATATTGAAAATGCCACCAACTTTTTGTAAAGAAGACTCGATAAACCGGCAGGTAAAGCGAACGGCATCTTTTACATAGATGAAATCCCGTTTTTGCTCCCCATCTGCATAATCGGGGTGATTGGATTGAAATAACGAAATGGGTTTTTCTGACTGAGCGGTTTTTGCCATTTTCCATACCATAGAAGCCATCCGGTTTTTATGGTATTCGTTAGGACCAAAGACGTTAAAATATTTTAGGCCCACTACTTTATCCAATGCTTTTTCTCTTTCGAGCCAAAGATCGAATAAATGCTTGGAGTAGCCATACATATTTAACGGCCTTAGCTTGGATAATTCGGTTTGATCATCAAACCCCCGCGAGCCGTTTCCATATGTTGCAGCAGAAGATGCGTAAATAAATCTCTGTCCATTTCTCAATGCATATTTTGCTAGATTTACAGAAAAACGGTAGTTGTTTTCCAAAAGGTAGTCAGCGTTACTCTCTACTGTACTAGAACATGCTCCTAGATGAAATATCGCCGCAATTTTTTGCTCTTTTCCCGTTAAAAAACGGAAAAGATCCTTTTTAGAAATAATATCAACAAACTTTTTCCCGACTAAATTTTTCCATTTATCGGTTGCATAAAAGTCATCTACAAGAAGTAAGTTGTGGTAGCCAAGATCATTTAAGTAGCGGACAACACCTGATCCGATGAAGCCTGCAGCTCCTGTAACTAAAATCCATTGATCTTCGAAAATAACGCGCTTTTCCATAGGTATCCTTGCATGCAATTGTTATGGATCATAGCGCAATGATCGACAAAAAACATTAGGAATTTTGACTATACCACTGATTTTTTTTTCGGGTGATTCCAAAAACCGTTTGTAACGGTTTTGGAAAGGTGGAAGTATCCCCTTTTCCCAGGCAAAAATAACACGTTCCCGATCCGCTCATTGATACCGTTTTGTATCCTTTAAGAAAAAGGCGTTTTTTATACTCGATAAGATCGGGCGCTAAAAAACAGGCTGCTTTTTCTAGATCGTTTGTATAGACCGGCTTTGCTAAAAAGTCTTGAGGAGAAAAAGGCGTTTTAGAGCAGGTAAATCGGTGCATCTCGCCGTATACTTTGGGCGTGCTTAAAGAGCTTTTCGGTTTATATAGATCGGCAACAAAATCCAGCTTCGACCCGCATGTGGCTTTAAGAGATACCACCTTTTCACCAATACCCGTACAGTAGGCAAAGCCAGAAGAGAAAAAAAACGGCACATCTGCTCCTAAATGCACCGCCATTTTTTGCAGCTCTTCTGTAGAAAATGGGCGGTCCATCCACCTATTTAATGCCCAAAGAGTCGTTGCCGCATTACTACTTGCCCCGCCAAGACCTGCCTCTTGCGGAATATTTTTTTCGATATGAATATGAAAATATGGGGTGGCAGGATGGTGTTTTCGAAATAGCTCTACCGCCCGATAGGCTAAATTGTTTTCTCCAGTGGGAATAGTGGGACTAGTGGTGGTGATTTGCAGCGAACTACTAGCTGTAAAGACTAAAAAATCGCCTAGATCTACCGCTTGGTATATCGAGGCGATTTCATGGTATCCATCTTTTCGCTTATGAAGCACTTGAAAAAATAGATTCAGCTTAGCTGGAGAAAAAAACCGAAGACTAGCTTTCTTCACTATCTTCTGAGGTTTCTTCTGCAGAGGTAGTTTCCACCTCTTCTGAAGCTTTTTCTGCTGCTTTTTGCTGTTCTTCTCTTTCAAGAGCGCGTTTTTCTAGCGCTTCTTTAATCGCTGCATCTTCTGGGGAAATGGTCAGCTTTACAATCGCTGTCACTTCTTCTTTCAAAAGAAGAGTAATCCGGTAGCTACCTACTTGTTTGATCGGTTTTCCTAGTTTAACGCAGTGCCTTTCAACGGGCATATCTTTTTCTGATAGAAGTGCTACGATATCTGTAGCGCTAACCGATCCATACATTTTACCTTCAGGATCTGTTTTAACAGAGATAGCAAAATCAATTTGCGTTAATTTCTCCGCAATCCCTTGAGAAAGCTTGCGATCTTCTTTGGCTTTTTCTTCCCGTTCTTTCTGCAGTTTTTCCTGCATCCTTAGGGTGTTTGCATCAGCGATGATCGCTTTTTTCTTTGGCCAAAGAAAATTTCTAAAATATCCAGGCTTCGCTTGAACGATCTGCCCTTTTTTACCGAGGCCATAGACATCTTCCATTAGTAAAAGCTTTTCTTTTTTCATTGTCTAATCCTCCGATACAAATGGTAAAAGAGCCATATGGCGCGCTCTTTTGATCGCATTTTTCAGTTTTCTTTGGTAATAATGAGAAACGCCAGTAATTCGTCTTGGCAGTATCTTCCCCCGCTCGGTAACGAATAATTTTAAGTTTTCTGTGTCTTTGTAATCGATATGATCACATCCAGATAAGGTAAAAGGGCACTTTTTTTTCCTTTTTGCAAATCCAGAACCATGTTTACTTCTTTTCATAGGTACTTCCTTACGCTTGTTTTAGGGGTTTGAATTCGAGTTTTTCTAGGACTTTTTCCGTTTTAAGAGTCATAAAGCGGATTAAGTCTTCGTGAAGTTGGTATTCTTCCCATAGATTTTTCATCGCAGCTGCTGGCGAGGAAAAATAAACAAGGTAGTAGTAGCCTTCCCTTTTTCCGTTGATGGAATAGGCAAGTTTTTTTCGGCCCATTTCGTGGACTTTATGCACTTCACCCGATTTTTCGGTGATGCCTTGCAAAATTTTATCAAAGGCTTTTTTGCGCGATTCTTCAGAAAGAGTAGCGCTAATGATGTACATGCCTTCGTACAAGTGGTTTTCTTGGTTTGTCATCCATTTTCTCCTTCGTTTTGGGGATGAACGTTGATCTTACCCATTGCATAGTCAATGCTTTGTGTAAGCCAAAGTTCTATGGCATCTGCTGCTTTTGCAGTGATTTCTGGCAGCTTTTTTCTTTCGCCTGCCGAAAATGTCTCTAAGACATATGTTGCCATATCGGAATCCTTGGGAGATCCGACACCGATTCTCAACCGAGATTAGTGGTTTGTTTCCAAGCGCTCTTGTATGTTTTTTAGTCCATTATGCCCTCCAGAAGATCCTTTAGACCGCAGTCTAAGAGCCCCAAAGGGTAAATACACATCATCCACAACTACTAAGAGCTGCTCTGGTAAAATTTGGTAGCGGCGCATGTAATCAGCGATCACATTTCCTGAAAGGTTCATGTACTTTGCTGGTTTCAGCAAAAGTGTTTCCTCTTTCAGAGCTACTTGAGCCGTTCTTTTTTTTGTAAAAGAAAGGGCCCATTTTTTAGCTAAAAATTGCAGGGCTAAATAGCCTATATTATGCCTAGTATACGTATAGGAAGATCCAGGATTGCCTAATCCTGCGATCAAATAGGCAGGCTTCTTATCGCTTAGCAATCGCTACAGCCACTTCTTTAACATTGACTAAAGGAGATACGCCTTCTGGAAGAGTAATGTCTTCTAGACGCTTGGTATCTCCAATCTCCATTTTTTCCACATCTACACTAAAAGATGCAGGAACCGATCCCATCTTGCAGCGCACTTTATAGGAACGTATAGGCATGCGAAGAACGCCTCCTAGTTTGCTCCATATAGAATCTGCTTGATTTTTACATTCAATCGGGATTTTCACGTTCACAAAATCTTCATCAGATCCGGTCAAAAAATCGATATGAATCGGAGTATATGTCGTTTTATTGTACTGCACTTCTTTAATCACCGCTTTTTCGACTTTACCATCGATGGAAAGAGAAAATACTGTACTAGACAAATGGTTTTTTGCCACGCTGCGTAAGACCTTCTCAAAGGCGGCCAATTCTAAATAAACGGGATACGAGTCTTGATTCTTGTTGTATATTACAGCTGGAATATACCCTCTTGCACGCAGTTGAGTAAGAGCGCTTCTTCCTTTTGTTTCTCGTTTAAATACAGATAATTCCATTGTATCCTCTATGTTCTTGTAAACTGCCTAAAAAGGAATGTCCCTTTCTTGCAATCGTTTTAGCGGTGATCTACTTGAGATGATGCAGCTTGATCGCCACTGATTTGCTAATGATGTATCATCTTGACCTAAAGATGTGCATTTTGCCTGCATATCCCAGAAAAGATGAAAGTATTTTGTTTACATCTGGTCAACTTTTTTGCGCATGGTAACAATAACCGAAACAAAGAAAGATGCAGATTTTTCATAAAATTGGGGTGGAAGGATTCGAACCTCCGCATGGCGGTACCAAAAACCGCTGCCTTACCACTTGGCGACACCCCAATAAAAGGCTTTTTATACACTATAAAAATAGTACAAACTAGCGCACCAAATTAAGCACTAATCATACGAAAATCTTCGAATTAATTGCAATATTCCCCAACAATTCCTGCCATTTCGATCGAAAAAATATTTTCTTGACTTCAGATAAGCTTTTATAGGAAAAAATTAAAAAAAGGATTGTGTATGCATATCGTGCATGTGGCTGCAGAAATGGCCCCATTTGCCAAAGTAGGTGGATTAGGCGATGCTGTTTTAGGCCTCGCTAAAGAATCGGCAAAAGATCATAGCGTATCTGTGATCATGCCAAAATACTCTTTGATCCCCACAGAAGAGCTATCGCTGCATTTAGCGATGCAGTTTTCTGCAGAAAAACAGCGCATCGCATACGACGTCCGAGTCTTTGAGACAAAACTAGAAAAGATCTCCGTCTATTTCATCGAAACAAGCCCACTTTTAGATTATTTTTATGAAGGCTCTGTTTATTTAGGTGACCGCCGCGACACCAAAAGATTCATCTATTTCTGCAAGGTAGTAGCAGAATATCTAATCCGAAAAAATCAGGAAATCGACGTATTACATCTGCACGATTGGCACACTTCTTTGATGGCTCCTTTGGTCAAAGAAGTGTACCTATCGCTAAAAGTCCTTGTAAAATCTGTTGTGATTAGTATTCATAATTTAGCGTATACAGGACCTTGCACCTCATTGGATTTCGATGAAGTCCACTACCCCATGCAACATCTATCGTATTTCAAAGAAAAACGTTTTTTCTCCGAGTACTGCACATTGCTTCGAGGCGCTCTTGCCCTTAGCGATGCAGTTGTTGCCGTTTCAAAAGGGTATGCAGAAGAAATCCTAACAAAAAAATACGCTTCTGGTTTTTTGCCCCTACTACAAAAACGCAAAGAATCTATTTTTGGGATCACAAATGGCATCGATCTCTCCATCTGGAACCCCGCTACAGATCCCTATATTTCCCATCACTTTTCTAAAAAAGATTCTTTTGCAGAAATCGTCTCAGCGAAAAAGAAAAATAAAGAAGAGCTGCAAAAACGCTTAGGCCTACAAGTAGAAGATGTACCTTTATTTATAGCGGTAGCGCGGCTTGTAGAGCA
Organism: uncultured Chlamydiae bacterium; assembly: GCA_937899275.1. Classification (GTDB taxonomy): domain Bacteria; phylum Chlamydiota; class Chlamydiia; order Chlamydiales; family SM23-39; genus CALBPE01. The sequence continues at coordinate 13,968 of CALBPE010000104.1, read as the reverse complement.
GAAAAACCCCCAACTTTTAGAAAAAGGAATCTGGCAGGCAAAAAAACTCGGCGCTCAAGGGATTCTGTTGGGAACAGCTCCTAAAATGCGCGTGCAAAAACACTTTGAAAAACTTAGCAAAAAATACGCAAAAGACCCCAGCATCCGTTTCATTCCCTTATACGATGAGGCGCTAAGCCATATGCTATACGCTGCAGGCGATTTCTTCTTGATGCCTTCAAATTTTGAGCCGTGCGGCCTCACCCAGCTGATCGCTTTGATCTATGGATGCTTGCCGATTGTGCATGAAGTAGGAGGCCTTCGAGATACGGTATTTGATGCAAGAAAAGAAAAAGATCTAAAAAAAGCCAACGGCTTTTCTTTTGCCAAGCCGCAATTTTCCCAAATGAAACAAGCGATGCAAGCAGCCATCGATAGAAAGAAAAAAGATGGGTGCAAAACGCTGATTGAAAATGCTGTGGAAAAAGACTACAGCTGGAAAGAGCCTAAAGCCCATTACGAAGAGCTCTATCAAAGCCTTTTTTAAGTATCCAAAGAAATCGCTTTTTTGATCAATGTCCTATTGGCGTAGATGTATTCACTTGCAGAAAGGACCGTATAAAGAGCGGTTACAAAGATAATATAAAAACTCGCCGTTTGCAGCTGATCTAATGTGATCCAAGACTGATGGTAGGGAATCATCAAAAATAGCACAGAAAACGCTGCTACCGCCTGCAAAATAGCTTTGATTTTACCACTTGTTCTCGCTGCTAATACAAGACCTTTCATCGCGCAAAGAGTTCGCAGCGTGCTAATAAAAAATTCACGGTAAATCAACACAAATACTAAAAGGATCGGAAGATCGATGATCCCTTTTGTAAAGGTAAAAAACACGGTGATGCGCATGATGCTATCGGCCATGGGATCGAGTACTTTACCAAGGTCGGTCACCTGATTTTTTTTTCTTGCAATGAACCCATCAAAAAGATCGGTAAACTCACATACCGCTAAAATGCAGATCAATACATAGGGCAAAAGTGTAGAAGAAATACCAAAATACGCATGTTCAAAGTAGAGTATAGGAAAAAATGGAATCAGAATAATTCTGCATAAAGTAAAGTAATGAGCTAGACTCATGATTACCTCAAGTTTAAAGGCGCATCTTCGTGATACGCAAGCTGTCCGCATGCAGCTGCAATTTCTGCGCCTTTCGTATATCTTCTTGTTACAGGCACACCTGCACGCTGTAAAATACGCATAAATGCATCGATCTTTTTTGCACTAGGGCGCTTGAAACGGACGCCATCTACAGGGTTATAAGGAATTAGATTGACTGTACACTGTTTTTTTTGCAATAGCTGGCAAAGTTCTTTGGCGTGCTCTTCTTCTGCGTTAAGCCCATCGATTAAAATGTACTCATAGGTAATATCTCTTTTCGTAGCTGCTGCATATAAATCTGCTGCTTCTAAAACATCTTCAAGTGGGTATTTTCTTGCATACGGGATGATTTTTTTTCGTACATGCTGATTGGGAGCGTGCAAAGAAAGCACTAAGTGCACTTTACCATTTTCTTCAGCTAGACGGCGCATGTTTTCTACGATACCTACAGTAGATACTGTGATTCTTCTGGGGGAAATACCAAACGCCGTAGGGCAGCAAAATTGCTTGATTGCAAATAAAACAGCGTCGATATTTTCTAAAGGCTCCCCCATACCCATAAATACAATATGAGAAATGCGGCTTTGGGTTTTTTGCAGCAATTGATTGACTAAAAGCGCCTGTTCTACAATTTCATAGGAGGTTAAATGGCGAAAAAACCCTTTTTTTCCCGAAGCGCAAAAAGCGCATCTTGCTCTACACCCCACTTGAGAAGAGATGCATAGCGTTCTTCTTTCTCCAGAAAAAATTAAGACTGATTCCACTTTATGGCCATCTTCGAGCTGCCATAAAAATTTGATGGTCTCTTCCGATCGGATCTCTTTTACAAGCTGCAAAGAAGGAAGAGAAAAGGTTTGCTGTAGCAAAGACCGTTCTTCTTTTTTGATATTGCTCATCTTGCTCATATCAAATAGATGCTTGTCATATACCCAAGAAAAAACCTGTTTACTCAAATAAGGCTTCAAACCTTGAGAAAGAGCCCAAGCGTGTAAATCTTTTTGTGTAAGAGAACAAAATTTCATAACATATAACGGATTTTCCCAATCAAGATACCACTTTTAGAATTCTTTTTGTCAAAAAAAACAGCAGCTGTTACAAAAAGTGAAAAAGTACAATTGGATGATGCTATGTTTGAAAATTCTCATTTACCAATCAGACTCTACCAGTGGCTTGCCCGATTTTGTTCAGGATTTCAAAGTATCTTCCTATTGATTCTTCGGATTATTTGGGGATATCAATTTTTTATTAGCGGTTTAGACAAGCTCCAAGATTTGGACGGCTTTGCTAAGTTTCTTGGTGAACTGAACATATGGGCGCCTCAATTCCACGCCTATTTTGTGAGCATAGCAGAAATTGTTTGCGGCCTTTTACTTCTCATCGGCCTATTAAGCAGGCCTGCTGGATTACTGCTAGCCATCATTATGTTTACCGCCTATTCAACAGCGCATATCCATATTTTTTCTTTTGAAATCTTCAGACAGCCCACAATCATTACCATGCAAAAACCATTTCCTTTTCTGATCACCTCTCTTCTCGTTCTTTTCTTTGGCCCTGGAAAATTTTCTTTTGATCATTGGGCGCTTTATTCGGTAAATCAAAAAAGCAAATACCCCTATTAGTGTTATAGTTTTAACCTAATGCTAAACCGGCCTTTCGTCTGGCTGTAGGTTACCGAAATAGCGCTTTTGCTTTCATCAGCGCTTTTTTGCCTTTAAAAATAAGAGCGCGGAAAAAAAACAAGAGAGCTTTTCTTATACCAAAATGCCGAAGGATGATCCAAAATCTTTCTATATATTCCCCAAGGCTTTCATTGCGCCTTGCCTGTTCGATTTCTTTATCGATATAAACTTTTCTAGCAAGATGTACCTGCAGATTCTTTACCTTGGCAATTTTCACCAAAAAATCAAATCCAGGATGGTATTTCCTAGATGCATCAAATAAAAAGTAACGAGAAAATAAACTACGGGAAAATAATACTGCATTTAGATAGGCTCCCGTTTCTCCAATTTTCAGATCCCAGAAATACACTCTCGACTGGATCACTTCGGGAAAAGGACCTACTCGGGCTAAAGTAGAAGAACAAAATAAATCAGGTCTATCCTTCAACAAAATCGCATGCAGCTCTTGAAGAGCTCCATCCCACAGATATTTTTCACCGGGAAGAAAGAAATGCAGGTAGTCCCCTCGAGACATTTCTACTTCTAGATTGGCAGTTTTTCCCAAGTTTGCTTCTACCACATCATGCACCTTCATCGGCAAATGGGCGTAAGAAGAAAGCAGCTCGCGATCTTTTTCTCCCAGCTGCTTTACAAACACCAATACTTCAAAAGAGGTAAAATCTTGCGATGCAATGCTATCAAGCGAAAGGGAAATAAACCGCGTATCTTCTAAAATCAATAAAATCAGCGAGAAAAAAGGGTCTCCATCCATATCTGCATGGTATGAAGAGAGCGGTTTTTCCTCAAGGCCTACGCCTCTTGAAGCGCCTGCGTACAAAGTGAAAGAAGAAGGCAGCATACCGCTGCAAATACGATATCTTTCAGTTCACATGACGGAAGAATCTGAGATAAAAACCCACCCCTTGCTGTTTCTTGTACTTGCAGTTGAGTGAACACCTGCCTTTTCGTCCGCTCTAACCTATCTGTCGTTTTCTCTAGTGCAGGAAAAATCTCCAGGGCTTCAGCAGCAGATTGCCTCTCTTTTTCTTCAATCGCAATAAGGCGCTGCAAAAAAGGGGTAACGGCATCTTTGGTCTCAATCGCAAATTCTTTATAATAGGGATGTTGGTCCCAAGATTCTGCTTCTTCAAAAACTAGATCGTCTAAACCATAGTTTTTTCCAAGCATGTCTAATTGTTCCTGGCTTTTTAAAGAGCGGCGCCCGCCAAGGCAAGATAACGCCAATTCTTTTCCCTCATTGGATAACAGATAGTCTTCCGAAGGATTTTGTGGACAGCTCTCCTCTTCCGGAAAAACAAAAAGAGGCTCTTTTGCGATGATTTCCCAAAGAACGGCCCCCAAAGCATATATATCAGCTTTAAAAGGATCCGATTGCGCTAAATCCACGATTGCCTGAGGCGAACTGTATAAAGGATTCGATGGATTTGGGCGGCTCTCATGTGCAAATTGGTTTTGAGCGTGACCTAAGTCAATAAGAAGCGCTTTTCTAACACCAGACCTACCGGGCGAAACAATAATATTATTCGGTTTTAAGTCTTTATGAGCAATGCCCCTTCGATGCAAGTATTGAAGAGCCTTTAGCGCTGCTTTAGAAATCCGCTTATAATCGGATACTGTAATAGTTCTATTAGACGCAAGGTAATAGCGCTCTAAATTCTGAGCGTTAGATAACGTACTTAGTTTAAGCGCCCCAAAAGATGGGGTTTCCAAATAGCCCAAGCCTTGTACAAGATACTTACAGTAATTTCCATTTTGTTGTATATGACGAAATATATCCCGTTCTATTGTTAAAGAGTCTATATCTCCTACTTTCAATGCAAAAGAGCCTGACGGGCCCTGTATCCTAGGGTGGATTTGATATACTTTTCCGAAAGAGCCTTTCCCAAGAGGTTTACCCAAATGGCACGAAAACCCTCTGGCAAAACTTTCTACCTCCGCTTTAGATGGAAGATTTGATGATGTAATAGACAAAAATACCCCCCCTTTTATAATCAGCGCAAATTACAACCGAGAAATAATTATAGCATATCTAACAAAAAAAAGCTATGCTTAGAGGCAATGAGTACCAATATCTTATCATCTTTAAAGCCTATTGTTTCTTTAGCCAAGAGAAGAGGGTTTATTTACCCTGGATCTGAGCTCTATGGCGGATTTGCAAACACCTATTCTTACGGACCTTATGGGTCAGCGTTAAAAAATACGCTCCGATCTTTATGGTGGAAAACCTTTGTCGAGAAAAGAGCAGATATTGTAGGACTCGATGGACCCATTTTACTCCACCCAAGGGCTTGGCAAGCCTCAGGACACTTAGAGGGTTTTAATGACGCTCTTATTGACTGTAAAGCTTGTAAATCCCGTTTTCGAGCAGACCATTTAATTGAACAGGCTACAAAAAATTCTGCTGAAGGAAAAACTCTTGAGGAGATGACGCAAATCATCCAAGAATCGATCTCTTGTCCTGTTTGTGGAAAAAAAGAGTTTACTGAAGCAAGGCACTTCAATTTAATGTTTCAAACGCAGATGAGTAAGACCAAAGACTCTGCAGAAACCAAGGCGTATCTCCGCCCAGAAACAGCGCAGGCAATTTTTTTAGATTATAAAAATGTTGTAGACACCACAAGGGTAAAGATCCCTTTCGGTATTGCTCAAATTGGAAAGGCGTTTCGCAATGAAATCACCCCCGGTAATTTCATTTTCCGCACCGTTGAATTTGAACAGATGGAAATTGAATATTTTATCAAAGAAGATGCCTGGGAAACCACCTTTTCAGATTGGATGGAAGATATGCTTCTTTGGTGCAAGACCATTGGCCTAAGTGAAAAGCGTTTAGCGATCAAAGAACATGACGCAAAAGAGCTGTCGCATTATTCAAAAAAAACGGTGGATATCACCTACCAGTTTCCTTTTGGTGTAGGTGAACTCTATGGACTTGCCTATCGAGGGGATTTCGATTTATCAAGCCATCAAACCCATGCAAAAGAAAAGCTGCAGTACCGAGATCCAAAAACGGGCGAGGTATTTTTACCCCACGTGATTGAACCTACATTTGGGTTAGATAGAACGCTTTTAGCTCTTCTTTGCGATAGCTATGAAGAGGAGCGCTTAGAAAACGGAGAAACTAGAGTCGTTCTGCATTTTAAGCCGCATATCGCTCCTGTACATGCTGCGATATTTCCTTTGATGAAAAAAGAGCCTTTAGTCAATGCAGCAAAAAAATTATTCCACTCCATGCAATCGGTCTGCAGAGTAGAATACGATGAAACAGGCGCTATTGGCAAAAGATACCGCAGGCAAGATGAGCTCGGCACGCCTTACTGCATCACCATCGACTTTGATAGCCTAGAAGATCAGACCGTGACTGTAAGAGAAAGAGACTCTATGAAGCAAGAAAGAATCCCCATGAACAAGCTCCCCTCTCATATTAAAGCGCTGATCTCTAGTGAAGGATCCGATCTTCATAGCCTGTAAAAGGCTGTTTCTTTCGAAAAAGCGCTTTGCGGTATTTTGCAACCAAAAGGTAGATAGCGTCCCCTAACCATCTAGGAATATACAAAGAAATAGCTAAATAGCCCCGATTTTTTCCCAAGGCCCGCGCCAGCATTTGCAGGGCAGACCATCTTATACCCATTTCTTTAGAACTAGAAAAAAAGACCATAACCGAATCGGGATAGGGCTTTTTTTTGCCTAAACCTGCCAGAAAGTTTTGCGCAAAGCAAGATTGTAACGGGGTGAATGTGAGTTTTTTTTCCCGATCTTTTTTTAAGAGAGAAAAAACAAAGTGGCTACAAAAAGCGCAGGTACCATCAAAGATCACTAGAATGGAGAAATTCTTCTTCAGACGCTTCTTCACCGGGGATTTCTGTGTGGACTTCAGGCATGTTTTTTTTGAGCTCATCGAATTCTTTCGCAAGTTCTAAAGCCTCCTCTTCTTCCAGCGTACCACTCACAATTTTCTGTTTAACCGCTTCTCTTTTTTCCATCCACCTTCTTTCTAAGATCTTTTGTATCGTATGGACCATACAAGAAACCGCTTTGGTGGGATCAACCTTCTTATTTAAAATTTCTTCTAAAAACTTATGGGTATCATCCTTCAGCTCTACCATCAAAGAAAGAAGATCAAACGTTTTTCCAGCAGAGGTTTGTTCCAAATAAAGGGAAAAAAGTATCCTTGCACTTTTTCCCTTTAGATCTTCTAGTTGTAGATTTCTTTTTGCTAAATAGATCAGCTCTGGGTGGGTTTCACCAAAAGAAAGCAGCCAGCGCAGAAACTCGGCTTCTAACACCCTGTCAGGATCAATTCTTTCTTGTATCACCGAACCTGATTTTTGCATTTCTATCTGGGTAGATTCTGCTTCTAGACCTAAGGTCCAATCGGGAACATCTGCAATTTTTGCAAGGCTTCGAAGGCTTTCGTGTACCATCAAAGAGTTTTCCCAGCTGCGGATAATCGCAGCTACCTCTTCTATAACGTGGGTTTTTTCTGCGGGAGACTCGAGGTGTTTTCCCCGCCTTTTTCGGATGAATAAAAACGATAGATACTCTTTTGCTTCATCGATTAATTTCTGCCAATACTTGGGTCCTTTTTCGAGTAAAATAGTATCGGGATCCATCCCTTCCATGAGTTCTATTACATACACAGCAATCCCTGCTTTTTGCAAGAGACTACCCGCTTTTTCCGCTGAATTTTGCCCCGCTTCATCAGCGTCAAAAGCGATGTATACCGTCTCTACACCGAGAAGTTTAAGCTCTTTTACCTGGTCTTCGGTAAAGGCGGTTCCCTGCGGAGCTACCGTCATCGCAAACCCTGCATGAATCAAACGAAGTGCATCGATCTGCCCTTCGACAAGGAGGGCTTTTTTCGTGGAAGCGATTTCTTTTCTACAATAAGAAAGGCCAAATAAAACATGGGATTTTTTAAAAAGAGGCGTCTCAGGGGTATTGATGTATTTAGGCCCGTAGATCTGATCGGAAATCTTTCTGCCAGTAAATCCAATCGGCTCGCCTAATCTACTCAAAATCGGGATCATGATTCTTCCAGAGAAAAAATCGCGTTCTTTTTGCCCCTGAATGCGTTTCATCAGCCCAGCTTTTTCTAGCAAAGGAAAGGCAATTTGTTTTTTCTCCATATACGCTTGAAAAAGCCGAGGATGACTCGGGGCAAAGCCGATACCATACGTACGGATAAAATGGAGATCTAAACCTCTGTTATATAGGTATTCAAGAGCTTTTTCTCCCTCTTTTGTGTACAAGAGCATTGCTTGGTAGAACCTAGATGCGCTAGCCACTACATCTTTTAAAAGCGCTTTACTAGGACCTTGGTACTCCCGTTCGCTTTTTTCCTCTAAAGGCACATGAAACATTTCTGCAAGTTTTTCCACCGCTTCTACAAAACCCATTTTATGATACTCCATCATAAACTGGATCGCATCGCCATGAGCTCCACACCCGTAACAGTGGTAGTGTGTATCGCCTCTTTTTACTACAAAAGACGGCGTTTTTTCTTCATGAAATGGACAGCAAGCGGTTAAAGTAGCTCCCTTAGGCCGCAGGGCAACACAAGAAGAGATCACCGATACGATATCCATTTTTTCTCTTAGGATTTCTAGGCTTCTTTTAGAAAATGTGGGCATGGGCAGATCTCTTGTAAAGGCGTTTCGCTTACATGATAAAGCATAACATCTCTGTATAGCTCCTACTATAAAGGGTGAGGTGGTTTTTTCCTTGAGAATTTCTTCGAAAATCTGCAAAAATCATTTCATGAATTCAGTAAAAACCACTCCTATGATGCAGCAGTGGCACCGCTGCAAGGAAAAAGCGAAAGAAGCGCTTCTTTTTTTTCGTTTAGGAGATTTTTATGAAGCGTTTTACGATGACGCCATCTGCATGGCAAAAGAACTTGGCCTTACTTTAACCAGTAGGCAAGAAATTCCCATGTGCGGCGTGCCTTATCAAGCAGCAGAGCCTTACTTAGATAAGCTTCTTGCTAAAGGTTATAAAATCGCTATTGCAGAACAGCTCCAAGACCCTAAAGATGTAAAAGGTATTGTAGAAAGGGATATTGTCCGCTTTCTTTCTCCTGGATCGCTGATTCAATCGAGGCTTTTATCCGACCAGTCAAATAACTTTTTTATCAGCATCGCCCAAATCAATCAGTCATTTGCTTTAGGCATCATCGATATCAGTACCGGTGAATTTCGCGTTTTAGAGACAACCGATCCTAGAGAAATTAGTGGGGAAATCTGCCGGCTAAGACCAGCTGAGCTTTTAGTATCGCGCAGTTTTGCAGAAAAACAGGCAGCATTTTTAGAGGATCTTTCCAAGGAGTTTTCCTTTCTTCTCAATACGCAAGAAGATAAATTTTTCGACCCTTTTCTTTGCAGCGACTGTTTAGAAGAGCATTTTCAAGTATCTTCCTTACATAAACTGGGGCTAGAAGGCTCCTTTAGTGAAATTTCTGCTGCAGGCGCGCTGCTATACTACCTAAAAGAAAAGCTGTATATCGAACTCAGCCACATCCAAAAGCTGGAAAAAGACCCTTTTACCCAGTTTATGTCTTTAGACAAAACCTGTCTGAAAAATCTCAATATCTTAGCTTCGGAAGATCAACCCTTTTCTCTCATCAAAGTGTTAGATAAAACAAAAACGCCTATGGGAGCAAGGCTTCTTCGCAACTGGATCAAACGCCCTTTACTACAAATCCATGCAATTCATGAAAGGCATGATGCAGTAGAAGAAATGATTTCTAGAATAGAAGACTCCTCAACCCTAGGTCAATACCTGCAAAATATACGGGATATTGAAAGGCTGATTATGCGTATTGCAAGCGGATACGCATCTCCTAAAGACTTTGCTTCGTTAAAAGAATCGTTACTTGCAGCAAAAAAAATCCAGTCTCTACCCCCATTTAAAGCGGATCTTCTTGTAAAGGCTTATGCTGCGATTCAATGCATCGATCAAGTTGTATCGATTATTGAAGAAGCCATTGTAGATGAGCCTCCCTATAAGCTTCACGACGCTCCCACCTTTAGAAAAGGGTATCATGAGCGTTTAGACCAGCTAGTAGAGCTTAGAGCAAATAGCCAGGCATGGATCGCTACTTACCAAGAAACCTTGCGGAAAGATCTCGGCATCAAAACAATTAAAGTCGCCTATACAAAAGCATTTGGCTATTACATCGATGTGAGTAAAGCCCAAGCAAAAAACATGCCCAGCTCATTTGTACGCAAGCAAACGTTAACGAATTCAGAGCGGTTTTTATCCCCCGAGCTAAAAGAATTTGAGTATACCATTTTAAGCGCTGAGGAAAAAATTAAAGCGCTTGAAAAAACGTTATTTGCCGAGCTGAAAGAAAAAGTGCAACCCTTCACTACTTCTTTACAATCCCTTGCAAAAGCGATTGCCACAGTCGATGTGATTTACGCCTTTGCAGAAAACGCTTCTTTGCATCAATACACAAGGCCATCTATTCAAGAAGAAGATGTCCTTCTCATTGAAAATGGAAGGCATCCGATTATTGAAAGGTCTCTTGGATTTTCTGCTTTCATACCCAATGACACCCATTTTTCTTCGACCAGCCGTATGCATATCATCACAGGCCCTAATATGGCGGGTAAGTCTACCTACATCCGTCAATGCGCCCTTCTGGTAATACTGGCGCAGGCAGGCAGCTTTGTCCCTGCTTCTCGTATGACACTCAGCCCCATCCATGAGGTGTTTTCCCGCATTGGAGCGTCAGATGATATTGCAAGCGGAGCTTCTACATTTATGGTAGAAATGCAAGAAACTGCCACCATTTTACAAAACGCCACTCCTAAATCCTTGGTGATTCTCGATGAAATTGGAAGGGGGACAAGTACATACGACGGGATTTCTATTGCTTGGGCAGTAGCTGAATTTCTCTTACAAAAAGTCCCTGCAAAAACGCTTTTTGCCACACATTACCGAGAATTAACCGACCTTCCAGACGCCATCTCTAGCGCAAAAAACTACCAAGTAGCTGTGCAAGAAGACCGCTACGGCATCGTATTTTTACATAAAATACGCCCAGGAAAAGCGCCTAAAAGCTATGCAATACACGTAGCTAAACTCGCAGGCCTCCCCCCCGATTGTCTCAATAAAGCGGAAAAAATGCTCAAGAAACTAGAAGACGGAAAACTCGAAGAGCCTCTTTCCACTAGTTCTACTGAAGAGCGTATAGACGCAACGCAGCTAGAGCTCTTCCAAAAACAAGAAATCTTTTGGATCCAAGAGATATCCAAGCTCTCCCTAGATCGGATGACCCCTGTAGAAGTACAACAAAAGCTTTATGAGCTGCAAGAAAAAGCCTCTTTATTATAAGGCTTTTTCATCTTTTTGATGATTCAAATAGCTATGCAGCTTTTTCCAAACTTCTCGATAGTGGATGGGATGTTCTCTTACTACGCTAAGGTGAAAGTCCCCTAATGCCTTTAGGTAGCCTTTGGCTAATGCATCTAATGAACCTGCTTCTTTGACCACTTGTACCTGAATATTGCAAAGGGCATTTGAAAAAGGCTTGCTGGATTATACTTGCATGCGAGTTTGTAATGATAGGCGCAATTAGTTCACCTACCGCTTTCTGAAAATCAGTATGGGCATCGTCACTTTGTCCCCACTTTTTCCCAGCACTCAAGCAAGTAAGACACGCGAAATATAGGCAAGAATTATCAATTGGAATTGTCATAAACACCGAAAATTAAGTAGAAGATACCGATACAATAAAACACGATCTTTTTATTTACATTACTTAGATCATCTTGATGAAATCTGCTTAGATCTTCTTATCATTATTTGAGATAAGCATCTTAGAGAAGCTATTTCTGGAGGGAATAAGTTGCATTTAATCTCTGCCTGAGATCTGAGCGCAACTTACTATTAGGCCAGGTAAAAATATCTGAAAAATCAAATGAAATCGCAGCGATTCCAGAGTTAATCAATAGCCTAGATCTTATAGATGCTACAGTTACAATTGATGCGGCTGGTTGTCAAAAAAATATTATCTACAAAATTAAATAACTACTTGCTCCATGCAGAAGCAGACTATCAAACGAGTGGAAGTTGTGAAAAAGGTCATAGAAGAATAGAGGAAAGAGAGGGTTGTTTAACCACCAAATTAAACTGTTTTGTTAGTAAAGAGTCGTGGAGAGATCTAAAAACATTACTATAAATCGTCTCCCGTCGGAAAGTAAAAGGTAAAGTTTCTGAAAAAAAGACTATATACCTCTAAACTAAGCCTGAATCCAGAAAAATTAGGAAAAATGGTAAGAAATCACTGGACTATAGAGACAAAGCTAAACTGGACTATGAACGTAAATTTTTGTGAAGATGCAAATCTATCCACATCTGAGAATATCGCAGAAAGAAGAAAGCAAGCTGCTTGACTCGTGGACACTAAGGGTATTTTTCAAAAATATTTGCGATTGGACTATAAAGAAACTTTAATCAAAAGGCCCTTTACCAAGAAGGCTGACTCGCGGAATAAAATCCGTAAATAGCACAGGTGATATGGAATAATTGTTGGCGTATGTATCCATTAGAGTGTGTTTTTTCTCCTCCAGCTTTGTCGGGGTGCAGTTCTACCTTTAACCTTTTTAATGCTGCTGCCGCAGACAAATTGTTGTCTTCACTATTGAGGAGATGCCGTTTTAACAATTTGAAAACAGTATGGGGTGTTTTATCTGTAAGCTTCCGAATTTCATCGACAACTGTCTTTTCAGGGCACTCATCTACTGTTTCAAGATCTATACTTTTTAAATCCCCGATGCGGTTACTCAGGTCCATAATTTGTCCCTCGCAATCTGCGTTATGTTTGTTTTGCTGTTGTTTTGGAAAAATCCCAGTCTGTCTCAATGCATATATGATGCGTAAACGTGTTCTATCAAAGTTGCTATTTTCAGGAAATCTTCTATTATATTCTTGTACGAATTCTTCTTTTGTAAGGTACGTTCTATCTATTCCTCCAGCTTCCGCAAACTCTTTAAGCATGCTCTTACAATCGTCTCGAGGTAAGAAGAAATTGTCTGTTTCTATAAGGTATTCCAGATCGGTACGGCTAATAAATAGGTTCAAAGCGTCTAGGTCTTGCTTTTGAATAGCTAATCGGATTCCTATAGTAGATTTGAAATGAAGCTGAGGATTGTTTTTAAAAAATGTTACTAGACTGTTATACGATTTTTGATCATCGCGCAGCATCTCTCTTTCGATTATGGTCTTAATAGCTAATTTGTCATCATCATGCTCAATTTTAGGAGGATAATTATCACCAATGTCTTGCTGAATGGGTTTATTTGAGCTAAATATTTCATCCTCCCAATATTTATAAATCTCAATTGTTGTAATTGCTCTGATTATGAAGCCTGCTAACCTAGAACCCGAATAATCATAGGGTTGACTTGGTTTATTAGCTTCCAATTGATCTATTAGGGTTTTAGAACAGATTCCATGCTGTAATAAAAGCATAATTAAATTGGTGTTTTCCTTTTTGATAATTGCTGCAATAAAATTATCTGATGGCTTGAAGCCATGCGATAGCGCATATTTTAGCGTGCTCATGACCATCCAACTACTCCAACTCCCCGTTTCTATAACAGAACTAATAAAGGTCTCTATGCCCTGGTTATCGGTACCTAGGTTATCGGTACCTATTTTAAAGTTTTTCTGCTTATAATGAAAAGCCATCTTCAATGCTAGAGTGTCGAGTTCATCGGTGATCGTATTTATGACAACACTCTGCTTAACTTCTTTGAAACAGGTTACAAATTTAGCATAGTAGTCATTCTCTAATTTTATATCCTCTGGACTTATATCATTAAGAGGGTTAGGAGCGTCGCTATAATCAAGGTGCGATTGCTTGTAGTCGTGTTCTGATAAAGACTTTCCTATGGGTTGATCTTTTGCTGGAATTACTGAATTGATAGAAGAAGTTTTTTGTGCTTTTAAAGCTCTATTCTTTATGAACATCTCTACAAGAGTCTCATGTCCTTGTATTTGTATGCCTTTAACTTTTTTTAAGAATACTACCTTTGCAGAAGGGCTGTTTGTGAAAAAAACCAGCGCCATGTAGTTACGTATCTCTAGCGTTTCTATAGGTAAAATATGCGTGCTAAATAGGCTTTCAACTGGCGCATTTGGCTCC
>CALBPE010000103.1 GCA_937899275.1 uncultured Chlamydiae bacterium | reverse complement strand
GAGGATCATCACAAAGCCGCTATAGAAGAAAATCCCTTCCATAATGATGTAAAAACCGATGAGGTTTTTCAAAAAGGTTTGTGTTCCCTCTAAACTGTTGGTGGAGAAGTTAGGATCCATTAGCTCTTTAGTGAGCTCCATTTCAAAAGCATCTTTATTGTGAATAGAATTGATTTCGTTGTACATATTGAAGATTTCCCCTTGGTCTAAGTTGAGGGATTCTACAATGTATAAAAACGTATGGGTATGGATCGCTTCTTCAAAAGCTTGCCTTAGCAAGTATTGCCTTGCTTCAGGATTGGTGATATGGCGGAAAATCGCAAGGACGATGTTATTGCCTACCAGGCTTTCTGCTGTAGCAAAAAAACCGAGGTTTCTTTTGATGACAAGACGCTCATCTTCAGAAAGTAGGTTTGATTTCCACAGCTCAATATCCTTACTCATCGATACCTCAGTAGGCATCCAATGGTTGGCGCAGCCATTATAATAGTGCTCTAAAGCCCATTTATACTTCAGGGGCATGAGCTGATTTACATCAACCGACTCTGCGTTAATGAGTCGTTTTTTCGAAATATCGACGCGTTTTTGTTTTTTCATAATAACCTACCTTAATTATTGACAGCTTTCACAGCCTTCTTCTAGGCTACAGCTTGTGCGTTGTACTTGAATATTTCCTGAAGCAGAGCGGTTTTTCATCCATCTCGGCTGCAGGCCTCTTTTATTCACATCGATTGAAGATTTTTCAATTTGCGTTGCGGCTAACGTACGCAGATAGTAGTTCGTTTTTAATCCCTCACGCCAGGATCTGAAATACATATCCATGAGTTTTTTTCCATCAGGCTCTGCTAAATAGAGGTTTAACGACTGTCCCATATCGATCCACTTTTGCCTTCTTGCAGCGCAGGTGATGATCGGCTGATAACCGATTTCAAAAGCGGTGAGAAAAAGGTATTTTACATCAGAGGGGATGCGCTCGATTTCCTGTATGGAGCCGTCAAAATACTTGAGATCATCAATCATTTCCTCATCCCACAAATCCCGTTTTTTCAGCTCTTGGACAAGATAGGGGTTTGTTGTTGTGAATTCTCCCGAAAGGTTTGATTTCACAAATAAATGCTTATACATCGGCTCGATAGAAGGAGTGACTCCTGCGATATTGGCAATAGTTGCAGTTGGCGCAATAGCAAGGACGTTACTATTTCTCATCCCTTGTTTTTGGATGGTTTTTCGCAGCGCATCCCAATCGAGTGTAGAAGAGCGGTCTACATCGATGGTTTCTTCACGCTCTTTTTCTAAAAGATCGATGGTGTCTAATGGCATAAGGCCTCTATCCCACTTCGATCCTTTGTAGCTGGAATAAGCGCCTTTTTCTTTTGCAAGGTTACTAGACGCGAGATAGGCGTTATATGCAATGAGCTCCATACTTTCATCGGCAAATTCTTCTGCTTCTTTTGACGCATAAGATAGATTTTTTAAATAGAGCGCATCTTGAAACGCCATCAGGCCCAGGCCTATCGGGCGGTGTCTTATGTTGGCATTTTTTGCCTCAATGATTGGGTAAAAGTTGATGTCGATCACATTATCTAGCATGCGTACGGCAACTTCGATTGTTTCTTTTACCTGCTTTTTGTTGAGCTCACCATTGGTGATGTGCTCTTTTAAATTGATCGATCCAAGGTTACATACGGCCACTTCACTTGCGCTGGTATTTAGAAGGATCTCTGTACAAAGATTAGAAGAGTGGACAACACCTACATGGTCTTGAGGCGATCTGATATTAGAAGGATCTTTAAATGTGATCCACGGATGGCCTGTTTCAAATAACATGCTCAACATTTTCTTCCAGAGAGTTTCTGCTTCAATTTTCTTGTAGAGGGTGATTTTTCCCTCTTCAATCATTTTTTCATATTCCTCATAGCGTTTTGCAAACGCTTTTCCGTAAAGATCGTGTAGGTCAGGAGTATCGGATGGGGAAAATAGGGTCCACATCTCTTTGTTTTGTACCCGCTTCATGAAAAGATCAGGTATCCAGTTGGCCGTGTTCATATCATGGGTGCGTCTTCTTTCATCGCCGGTGTTTTTACGAAGCTCTAAAAAATCCTCAATATCAAGGTGCCAAGTTTCTAGATAGGCGCACATCGCACCTTTTCTTTTTCCACCGTTATGTGCAAGGCCAGATGTGGTCATATAAGAGACATCTTGATCGACAGATAAATCAAATACCACACGGCAAGAAGGCGTTTTTTCAATAGATGAGATGGAGGTAAAGACGATATCTTCTTCTACAACACCTAGAGAAGGATCGACATATAAGGTATTTCCCTTTCTTTTTGTGGCGGTTTTTAAACGCAGATGCTGGTACTGCACGCCATACGTTAATGAGAGATCTTCATGGGAAAAAGAAGATTTTTCATCCATCAGACCCTCGACAAGCGCTTTTGTATGTGCATGGGGAAGATGCGCAAAAGCAGGAGCAATGCGTTTAGTTTTATCTTTTCCATAGATATCAGCGTATTGGAAAGGAAAGGGGGCAAAAGAGCTGCTTTCTGCCATAGAGCCTGTTTTTTCTCCCGACAACTGGATGAGATATACGCCGTTTGCCTCTTCTAAAACGTAGCCTTTTTCAGTGAAGTACTGTTGTAGAAAGTGGTTTTTTTGATCAAACGCCCAAAAAAGTCCATTTTCTGTGATGAAACCATCTTTTAGAAAAGCGCCGTACGCTTTTGCATCTTCTAAAGAAAGGTGCGGATTGACTACTACTTCTTGCGGCACAACTTGCGCAATGAGATCCCCTTCTTTTAAATCTTTTACAGGGATCCAAGAAGCGGCTTTTCCTCTTTTTGCATAGAGAGGGCGTGCTGTTGTTACTTGTACACTTTCTCCATTTGCCATGGTCAGTGCATACATAGGATCATTTTGGGGATAGCGGTACGTTGCAAGAACTTCTTGGTATCTTCCGCTGATCCCAAGAACAAGATCTCCTTTTTGGATCTGATCAATGGAGGTGACGCCTTCAGGAGTATAAATGCCTGTTTCTGGTGCAAAGCACTGATTGACAGCAACAGCTGTGTCATTAGCTACTTTAAGAAAAGGGATCACTCCTTGGGATTTTCCGTTGGTGCCATGGATAGTAGAGCCAGTAGCGCGTACAGGGGTCCAGTCATTGCCAAGGCCGCCTGCCCACTTCGAAAGCATTGCATCGTCAGAAATCATTATGAAAATGCTTTCTAAATCATCTTGCCATGTAGACTGATAGCAAGAAGCTAACTGT
>CALBPE010000102.1 GCA_937899275.1 uncultured Chlamydiae bacterium | reverse complement strand
AAGAACACCATCCGTAAGATCGACGGCATACTAGATGTAGATGTACAAATCTCTTTTCCTATAGAAGAAAATAGCGAGCTTACTCCAGGTCAGGGAATAGAAAAAAAACCGATCACTGCAGCGGTATACGTCAAACATGCAGGTATTTTAGAAGATCCTAACAACCAGTTAGAAACAAAAATCAAACGCCTCCTTGCGGGAAGTGTTCAAGGCCTTGATTTCGACCATGTAGCGGTTATTGCGGATAGGGCAAAAATTGCAGATATCTCTCTTACCCCCGCTTCCGAAAGAATCAGCGTACAAAACCGCCAGCAAGGCTACGTTAGCATCTGGTCGATTGTGATGACAAAAGCATCTGCCGGTAGATTTCGGATGATTTTGATTACAATGATGCTTCTGATCATCGCTCTTGGGTCTGGATTTTTATGGATTTTCTTTAAAAACTACCCCCAATTTACGAAAACCGCTCTTGCCGAAAAACAGGCGAAAAAGCAGGAAAAACCTGAGAAAAAAGAAGAGTAAAGCAACCGGATGCATCCTTCCTCATATGCTGTCTTGTACGCAAAAATTCAATCTTTTCCAGAAGAAAAGCAGCAAGCTTTACTGCAAAGACTGAGCGACCCTCACATCGCTTCTATTCGTAAACACCATGTAAAAGACGTCTTTTTTTCTCCTGAGGATTTTTCTTTTTCTGCGATCCGAAAAACACTCCACAACTCATGCTTTTAACACGTGTTTTCCCTTTACCAAGAAGCCTACTGGTTTTTGCCTATACTCACTAAAAACCAGGCTAAGAAACTTGCCAAAACCGTAGAAAAAAAACCGGAAAAAACGCAGCTCACAGCCCCTTTTGCTCGCTATTTGGAGTGTTTATTAGAAGATGCAATCTTTGATAGAAAAACCCTTCTTCCCAAATCGTATCTCCATAAATCTCTTTTAAAAGACCTTCTTTACCTTACAAAAAAACAGCTTGTAGAGATAATTCATAGTCTTTCCTTAGAGGATTATGCAGCGTCAATGAAACAGATCGTACAGCCAGATATCCTACAAGAAATCCACCAACACTTAGCTCCAAAAGAGCAAAAACTCCTTACACAATATCGAGCAACTAAAGAACACCCTTTATTTCCCCCTGCTCCTTTTAAAGATCTGAGCTCCTTTACACAAGAAATGCATAAAAGAGGCATTTACCGGTTAGGGATCGCAATCCAAAAGGAACCAGAAGACTTTATCTGGTACATTAGCCGCACATTGGACTGCGGTAGAGGTAAAATGCTGCTAGCTGCCTATGAAAAAAAGGCGCTCGCTAATGTGCAAGAAGATATGCTAAACTGCCTTCTAACGCTTTTACAGGATGATGTTTCATGAACTATTTCTCCCTTTTTTCCGGTGCATCGATTCGCAGATCTTCTGCAAAAAAAATTCTGCAAAAAGAAGAAGTAGAAACGCTTTTACAAGCAAAAGAGCTGTTAGATACCACGGCAAAAGACGCTCTTACCTATAAAAAATCTATTGTAGAAGAATGTGAAACCCTAAAAGAAGAAGCAGAAAAAGCCGGATTTCAAAAAGGGCTAGAAACCCTGCATAAACACAACTTGCACCTACAGCAACTAGTCCAAACTCTCCGAGATGAGCTGCAAGAAAAAATCCTTCCCCTCGCTTTAAAAGCGGCAAAAAAAATCTTAGGAGAAGAGCTCAAGCTGCATCCCGATCGGATTGTGGATATTGTGATGCAATCATTGAAGCCTGTGATCCAAAGTCGATCGATCACAATCTATGTTAATCGAAAAGACCTTACCCGCGTAGAGTCGAAAAAAAGCAAGATCCGTAAGATGTTAGAACAAGTAGAAAACCTTGTGGTTACAGAAAGACCCGATGTAGAAGAGGGAGGCTGCGTCATCGAAACAGAGTCTGGCATCATCAATGCGCAGTTAGAAAACCAGTGGCGCGCTTTAGAAAGAGCCTTTACCGCATTTATGGAAGAGAAAAACACATGACACTAACCCGCATTTTTCCCTACCTTCTACTTCTTCTTCCTTGCCTACTTTTTGCAGATCCAGAAATGACAAGCACTACTTCTGATGCAGCCTTTCAGCTAGAAGGCCCTTCTGTGATTACGAAGATGGCTGTACTTGCCGGCTTATCGATCCTACCTTTTGCGATTATGCTGCTTACATCTTTTGTGAAAATTGTGATTGTCCTTGCCCTTTTACGAAATGCCCTTGGCGTACAGCAATCCCCTCCGAACCAGGTATTAAACGGTATTGCTCTTTTGATGACGATTTATGTGATGTTTCCAACAGGACTTGCTATGTATAACGCAGCAAAACCTGTGATCGATAAAGCTCCTAACGCGCTATTTTCTGATCAATCCGCTACCTACCTTTTGGAAATTGTCGATCGAAGTAAAGAGCCTTTGCGCACGTTTTTAATTAACAATAGTTACCAAAAAAATATGAACGGTTTTTATAAAATCGCTTATAAGATCTTCCCTGAGCCGTTTAAATCGAGCTTAACCCATAAAGATTTTATTATTTTGATCCCTTCGTTTATTACCTCGCAGCTGAAAAGCGCTTTTGAAATAGGCGTTTTAATCTACCTGCCGTTTTTTGTCATCGATCTGGTTACCTCAAATATCCTCCTTGCAATGGGGATGATGATGCTATCGCCTTTAACCATTGCTCTTCCAATCAAACTTCTTCTTTTGGTCATGGTCGATGGTTGGACCCTATTAATCCAAGGACTGACCCTAACTTTTAGGTGATCGATGTATGCAAATGAAATCTACCAGCTTTCTTATCAAGCGTTGATCTTGATCTTGCTTTTATCAGGCCCTCCTATCTTAATCAGTATGGTCTTAGGTCTTATGGTAGCGATTTTTCAGGCAGCAACACAAATTCAAGAGCAGACCCTTTCTTTCACGGTCAAGTTATTTGCTGTGATTTTGACGTTGATGCTTCTTGGAGGATGGCTCGGATCACAAATTTTTAGCTTTGCACAAAAAATTTTCCTCAATATCCCAAAGTGGGGCTAGTGCCATGCCCCTATTTTTTGCTATCGCCAGCTCTCTTAGCTCAACAGATTCTTATTTAAATATGATTTTGAGTTTTCCAGGTATATCGGCAAATGCGGTTCTTGTGCTGTTTTTACTTACGTTATTTCGGGTGATTCCGATCATTTCTCTTGCCCCATTTTTAGGAGCAAGAAATCTTCCCGCCGCAACAAAGATGAGGTTTGGCATCGCTTTAAGCGCCATATTTATCCCTTACGTGCTCATTCATGCAAATAAAAATATCGATTTTAGCATGATCTTTATTGTGTACGCAGTCAAAGAGATTTTACTTGGTTTTGCTCTTGGTTTTTTAATTTCTATTCCTTTCTACATTGGGATGACGTCAGGAGGACTTGTCGATCATGTTCGAGGAGCCTCTTCTCTACAAATCACCGATCCCTCTACCCAGTCGCAAACAGGACCTATTGGTATTTTGTATAATTACGCTTTGATCGCGATTTTTTTTCTTTTAGGAGGCCCTCTCTATTTTTTTCAGGTGCTTTCCTATTCGTTTGCGCTTTTGCCGGTAGATGGCTATTTTCACCCTGCGTTTTTTCAAGAAAATGTCTCTTTTTGGAAAAGCATTACAGCGATTTTATACCGGGTCATGAGTTTAGCTATACAGCTTGCCGCTCCTTCACTTATCGGTATTTTGATGATTGAAATGTTTTTAGGGATCGCAAACCGCCTTGCCCCTCAAGTACAAATTGTATTTTTGGGTATACCCCTTAAATCTTGGGTGGGTATTTTTTTCCTGGCGATCTCTTGGATTTTTGTCATGGACTCTTTAGGAAAAGAATCCTTAGATTGGGTGAAGATGCTGCAAGAGATGCTAAAAAAAATGCAGCCCTTTCAAAGGACATAGGCTAGCGCATTTCTGCAAGAGCGTAGTATAACCGATCGATATCTTCTTCATTCGTATAAATTCCCATAGACGCCCTGCAGCTTGCTGCAAGAGAAAACCTGCGTAAAAGAGGCTCTGCGCAGTGTTTGCCTGTACGAATAGCAATCCCCTTAAAATCAAGAAGGGTGCCTACATCAAGGGGATGCATGCCCTTTACTGTAAACATCACCGATCCAATTCTTTTGTTATGACCAAAAAGGGTGATGTGCTCTAGAGTACTTAACCGGTCGATTAACTGCTGGATGAGTTTTTTTTCTTCTTGCCAAAGCTCGTTTTGATCCCATGTTGATAAAAAGCGAAGGGCTGCCCCGGCGCCGATGATTTCTGCGATTGCAGGCGTGCCCGCTTCAAAACGAAAGGGGGGCGGCTGAAAGGTGGTTTTTTCCAAACTGACCGACTCGACCATATCGCCTCCTGACTGGTAGGGGGGAAGCTCTTCTAATAGGTGTTTTTTACCATACAATACTCCAAGTCCCGTAGGGCCATAGAGCTTATGAAAAGAAAAGGCGTAAAAATCTACGTCCCATGCAGCCACATCTATGGGAAAATGCCCTACTGCCTGCGCGCCGTCCACTAGTACAAGAGCGCCTTTTTCATGCGCTTTTTCCACTAATTCTTTTACGGGATTGATGGTACCGATCGCGTTGAATACATGCGCAAAAGATACAAGTTTAGTTTTATCTGATAAAAGAGAGGAAAAGTGTTCTACATCAATCGAGCCATCATCTAATAGCCTCACCACATGAAGTATAATGCCTTTATCTTTTGCAAGA
>CALBPE010000101.1 GCA_937899275.1 uncultured Chlamydiae bacterium | reverse complement strand
AGTGAAGATGAAAAAACCATCACTTTTTGGAACGTATCAGGAGCTCCTCTTCGTATCGAGCGTTACGAAAAAGGTCTTTTAGTAGACGGCACCTACTACAGCCCCCAAAATACGATTGAATCAGAAGTGCAAGAGGGCGAAGGCATTCGCTATAAACGATCTAGAACCGGCGTTTTATTAGGCATCGATCACATCTCTCAAGGTGAGCTACAAATAAGAACAACCATTTATCCAAACGGACAAACGCACGTTGTATCTGAATTCAGTGATTACCTATTGAATGGTAAGCAAGAAATCTACACAGCCTCAGGGCGCCTTTATATGAGTAAAGATTGGGAAGATGGTTTCATGCACGGCAAAAAAATCGCGTACAAAAACGATCAGATTGTCATGGAAACCCCTTATGAATATGGAAAAAAAGACGGCGTGGAAAAACGATTTGATCCTCAAGGCAATTTGCTTGCAGAAATTCGATATCAAGGCGATGAAAAACACGGCCTTACCATACGCTACAACGATAAAGACTTAGCGAAAGAAGAATGGTTTTTCCATGGAAAAGCGATCAGTCATGAAAGATTTCAAGCGCTTATGCATAAAGAAGAAGCGCTACAAATTCATGAATAAATTAGCTCTTGGAATTCAGCTTTCTATAGAAAATTGGACTCTCTTTCAGATACGTTTATTTGAAAGAGAGTCCCTAGCTATTTATGCAGACGAAAAAAAAGAGACTTTCAGAGATTGGCTACAAAAGTACTTTCAAGGAATTAGCTCCCCCTTCCCTTTTAAAATTTCCCTTTCTAATCAAACCGATTTTTCTCTTTCTGTTCTTTCTAGTCTGCAAAAAATTCCAAGAGGAACGGTGATCTCTTACAAAGATTTAGCAAAAGAAATCGGAAGGCCTAAGGCTTATAGAGCTGTGGGAAACGCTTTGAATAAAAATCCTTACCCCCTTCTTTTCCCCTGTCATAGAGTTTGCAATGAACAAGGAAAAATTGGGGGATTTGCCTCAGGAAAAGGCATAAAAAAGGCTCTTCTTGAGTTAGAAAGCTATACGGGCTTTGCAGGCTTTTGAGAAACTTTTTCTGCTGTTGCTTTCGTTTCTGCTTTTGCAGGCTCGCTTAGCTCTTTAGACTCTACATTCATGGCCTGCTTTTCACTTTTTGCCGGTTCTTTGGCACTTTGGTGGCAGCGTTTAGGCATTTTTGCATGCTCTTCTTTATCATTGCTATATTCTTCTTGGTCTGGGCGGTAGTTTTTGCTATCTGATCCGCCGCAAGCGCCAATAGACATAATTAAGCAAAAAGAGCCGATGATGAGCGAGTACTTTTTCATGATTACCTCTTTGTAAAAATAAATACACATATTCGCAAAGAGTAGCCGACTTTTCTAATTTTTTAAATAGAAACTTACCACATGACACGGTTTTTACACTTAAATAGATGAAGGAA
>CALBPE010000100.1 GCA_937899275.1 uncultured Chlamydiae bacterium | reverse complement strand
TTAGAAAATGTAGGCCATACAAATCGCCACCTAACTTTTTTTGAAATGTTGGGTAACTTTTCTTTTGGAGATTATTTTAAAGAACAAGCGATTGGTTATGCTTTTCAAGTAAGCATGGAAATATTTCAGCTCCCCTACGATTTACTTTGGGCTACAGTTTATGAAGAAGACGATGAATCTTTTGAGTTATGGAAAAAACACCTTCCAGAAAACCGAATTGTCCGCATGGGGAAAAAAGACAATTTTTGGTCGATGGGTGAATTTGGACCTTGCGGGCCTTGCTCAGAGCTTTATTTAGATAAAGGTCCTAAATTTTCCAACGCAAGCTCACCTCTTTATGACGCAGATGGAGAAAGATACTGCGAATTTTGGAATCTTGTTTTTATGGAAAAAGAAAACACCCAAAAAGGCTTAGTTTCTCTGCCCACTAAAAACATCGATACAGGATCTGGCTTAGAACGAGTTTTGTCTCTTATTGAAGGGAAAAATAGCGTTTTTGAGACAGACGTTTTAGCCGAGCTCATCGAATCGATCAAACCGCTTAGTCAAAAGCCTTACAACCCCTCTTTTTCCGCCCACTTTCGGATCATTGCAGACCACATAAGAGCTTTATCTTTTGCCATCGCTGATAAAAGCGCACCTAGTAACACAAAAGAAGGCTACGTCCTTAGAAAAATTCTCAGAAGAGCTGCAAGATCGGGTAAAGCCCTTGGCATCCAAGGCCCTTTTCTAGCAAAACTCCTTCCTGTTTTATGCGAGACTATGGGAGGTTTTTACCCGGAACTGATTGCAAGAAAAGATGGGATTGCATCGATTTTACAAGAGGAAGAAGACAGCTACACCTATACCTTGGAAAAAGGCGGCGCTCTTTTAAACAGCCTAGTTGAAAGCCCTACAAAAAAACATCTATCTGGAGAAGAGGCCTTCAAACTCAAAGACACCTACGGCCTTCCTTTAGATGAAATTCTTCTTTTGTCCAAAGACCTCGGTTTAAATGTAGATATTGCCTCTTTTCGTGCGCTTGAAAAAAAAGCTCAAGAGCTTTCTAAAGGGGCAAAAAAAGAAGAGGTAGATATTGCTGTATCTCTTTTCCACTCTTGGAAAAGCCCCTGTATATTTCATGAAGATGAACCTTCCCTCAAATCCTTAATTTAAGGCATTTTGAAAAAGGGAGAGTTTGTCGATCAGCTAAAAGAGGGAGAAAAAGGTATGGTTATTTTAGACCAAACACCTTTCTATCCAGAAAAAGGCGGACAAGTAGGCGATTTAGGGGACCTTTCTTCTGAAAAAGGCTGCTTTACCGTTTTCAACACAAAAACACCTGTAAATGGCGTCATTTTGCAAATCGGCACTATGACCGAAGGTTGTTTAGAAAAGGGCGATGTTGTTCATGCAAAGATCAACGCCTCTTTAAGAAAAAATACCGCTTCAAACCACACGGGCGTACATCTTTTACAATGGGCTCTTCGAAAGCACTTTGGAGACTCTTTAGAACAGCAGGGATCTTTAGTCGACTCATCTAAGCTCCGCTTGGATTTTTCTCTTAGCAAAGCTCCCTCTCCAAAAGAGCTTCAACAAATAGAAGAAATGATCCAAAAAAAGATCCTAGAAAATACACCCATCAAGACCTACGAAATGGCTTATGAAAAAGCCAGCTCCGATCCATCGATCTTGCAATTTTTCGGTGATAAATATGGAGATAAGGTCCGCGTAGTAGATATCGATTTTTCGAAAGAGCTTTGCGGAGGGACTCACGCGAAAGCTACAGGGGATTTAGGAACTTTTGTGATTGTAAAAGAAAGCGCTATTGCAAAAGGCATACGAAGAATTGAAGCAAAAACAGGGCTTTCCGCTTTTTCCTACTTGCAAAGTGAAAGAGAGCTTCTAAGCTCAGTAAAATCCTTTTTCAAAGCGCCAAAAGAAGCCCTTTTAGAAAAAATCGAAAAAGAAAAAATCGAAAAAGACGACGCTTTGAAAGCTCTCAAATCCCTAGAAAAAAAGGCTTTAAAAGATCTTAGTGAAACTCTGGCAAAAAAAACTACAGGTTCCCCTCCTACCCTCGCTGAAATTGTAGATGTTCCTTTCAAAGATCTCCCAACTTTTGCAGAAGATCTTACGAAAAAATGTCCTCATTCTGTGATTATCCTTGGATCTTTACAAAATGGCCGCTGCCAGCTAATAGTTCGAGTCGACCCTAAATTACCCCTCGACGCCAAAGCTTTGATTCAAAAAGTCGCGCACATCATTGAAGGTGGCGGCGGCGGGAAAAAACACGCAGCTACCGCAGGTGGAAAAAAACCAGAAAACCTTCGGCTTGCTATTGAAACCTTAAAAACATTTATCCAAGAATCGTAAAAGATGTTTCCCTTTGTTTCTTATGAAACATTTCTCCAAGAATACCAACAAAAAGAAGCTCTTCACCTAGAAAAGTTGCCTTCGGCTGCAACGGCTCTTCTGGCAGCAAAGCTCCAAGAAACTTCTGATGTGAATGTGATTACATCTGGGCAAAATGAGGAAGATTTTCTACAAAACCTAAGCGCCCTTTTACCAGAAGAGCCTTTGCATTTACCAGCATGGGAAACGCTTATCGGAGAAGACATATCTCAAGATTCCGCGTCACATAGCGACGATTCCGCAGGTGCGTTTCGAGAGCTCCTTTCGGGTCGAGTTTTTCGTAGCGTGAGACAAGCTCGTCCAAGGGAAGGGTATCAAGCTGCGCCCGAAGCTCGGGATTTGCTTTCGGAGTGTCGGCGAGTCCATGGGTGATCGATTTGAGATACACGCCACTTCCGCCGACAACGAGTGGCGTTGCTCTCGCGCGGACTTCCTCGATCGTTTCCTTCGCCAAAGCTGCAAATTGGGCCGCATCGCAGGGGGATGAAGGGTCAAGGATTCCAAAGAGATGATGCGGAACTTCAGACATTTCCTCATCCGTTGGGGCGGCGCTGAGAATTTCCATTCCGCGATAGATCTGAAAAGCATCAGCGTTGATGATTTCAGTCGGGCCGAGCTCCTTTGCCAAAGCGAGGGCAATAGCGGTCTTCCCAGATCCGGTGGGACCGGCAAGATATACGGGGAAGCGATTTGAGGCCATCACGGGCTGGGTAGAAACCACAACGCCGGAAAGGTTTTGAACCCCTCCGGCGCTGCGCAAAACTTAGAAAAGAGAGACTTTAGCTTTCCTCTTCCGAGCCGACCTCGGCCAGCTCAGAGTCCGCCTCAGCGGGAGCAGGCTCGCTTTCAGGAGTCTCTCTGGGACCTTCGCTACGGGCCCCACTTATGATG
>CALBPE010000099.1 GCA_937899275.1 uncultured Chlamydiae bacterium | reverse complement strand
CGATTGGATTAGCGCTTGTTCTCTAAATTTTTTCGTGCTATCGGGCATGTACTGTACAAGCATGCGGAGAAGATCAATATGATTTCGGCGTACTGCTGCTTGTACAGGGTTTATTGGGGCAGGGGTTTCCTGGATAAATTTACGGGTCTTAATCATCCAAGCTGCAAACAGGTCTTGTCCCTCCTGAATTGCATCTGTAACGTATTGCTGAGGAAAGCCTTCTGTATGTATACCAAGGGCGTGGTATGTGAAAAGAGTCGTCTTAAGAGCTAACGTCGATCCTTGCCATACAGCTAGCTGCAGCATGGAATCGGTATGAAATACTCTATCTTGAATTATCCTGCAGATATAGACAGGGCTTGTCAAAAGAAGAGTGAGAACTTCATAGACGAATTTGGAGATTTTTTGGACTCTTTCTTTGGAAAGTGAGGGTTGGGGAAATCGGCATTCAGGTAGCCGCGGAGTTTGCGGAAATGCGCTTGAAATTCTCATTTTACTCCCCCCATAATAAGTCCCTGATATATTTTATAAGTCTACTGTAAAAAAAGTCAATTAAAAATATTTATAGGAGGAAATAAGCAAATAAATTTTTTAAAAATCTTGCATCTCTTAGGAAAAAGAGGGTATCTAAAAAATAAGGTATTTTATGCAAGATGATGATCTATTACTGTTTTTACAAACAGCGCCCCTTTGTGAAAAGCTTCTTTCTCATGAGATCAAGCTTTTGATCCGGTTTTGCCGGTTGATTAAAGTAGATTTGGGAGTCGATATTTGTATAGATAAAAAGCACGACACCGATCTGTACTTGGTCAAGTCGGGAAGGCTGCAGGTAGAACAAGCTGTAAATGACGTGTCGTATAGCTCAAGTCAGCTTACCCGTTTTTCTGTATTTGGTGAAGCGCCTCATTTGCTTCAAACCTCTAGAAAAGGCTCTATTGTTGTAAAGGAAAAAGCCGAGCTGATTGCCATTGATTTAGACGCTATGGGGGCGACAAAAAAAGCAAAAGATTTATATGGTAAAATTCTGTTTTATATCGCGAAAAACATTAGCTCATATCTTCAAGATACAAACGCTCTTTTAATTGAATCGATTCAAGATCGTATCAAAGCGCTAAATTCATACAACCAAATTAGTATGATGATTGTGCAGATTTTTGTATTGATGGGATTTTGGTTTAATTTGAGTGAAATAGTCGATATCGTAAACGCCTATACGTATCTGCCTTTTTTGACGAAGATTTTAACGCCTTTTATGCTAATGCTTTTTACAGGCGCTTTGTTTTTTTTAATTCGAAAATCTCCCTACCCATTGCAATTTTACGGACTTACCTTAAGGCGTTTTTGGAAAAATGCTGCCGAAGGCGTGGTATATTCCATTCCGATGATGGCTCTTCTTTTGGGTATCAAATGGTGCGTAGTCAGGTACATAAGCCTGTTTGCTAATGCTTCTATTTTTACAAGCGTACACAGTTTGAAAATGGTGGTATTATGGATGCTTTTATATCTAACTTTTACCCCTTTACAAGAAATCATTAGGGGAGCTATTCAGAGTTGTTTTCGGAATTTTTTTACAGGACCTAAACGGATATTTTTAGCCATATTGATCTCTAATTTAGGATTTCAAATAATGCATACGGTCAATGGGATATATATTGGCCTAATGAGTTTTTTTCTTGGTATGTATTGGGGATGTATCTTTGAAAAACAGCGATCGATTGTAGGAGCTGCGGTATCTCATTTTTTGATTGGGTTTTGGGGGTATTTTATATTGGATTTTGCTTATGTGTTAGATACGTTTGAACTCTATTATCTACAAAGCCGCATACAAAACTAAAGTCTATTTTTCTTTTAAGAGACGTAGCGCTTTTGGAGTTTTTCTGGTAGGAAAAAGCGGTAAGGCAAAAGCGCATCTTCTTCCGCGTAATCGATCCCGATACGAGGCGTGATCTGAATATGTTCTTCTTTGATCTGGTATTTATGCTCAATCCATATGGTATTTTTTACTAAGCTAGAGCCGTTTTGCTTTAGATCGATACCAAACGCTTGGCAGAGTTTTCCAGGTCCGTTCACTAGGTTTTTTGTAGTACGTTTTTTTCTTCTATTTAGCATAGCATCTATCCCTAGTAGAGGGTAAACAGCGCGTATCAAAACGGCTTCAGGTACATTTTTTTGGTTTGTGACTACGTTGAAAAGATGGTGTATGCCGTAGCATAAATACACGTAAGCTACCCCTCCTTTTTCATACATCACGGAGCATTTTTTTGATCTTTTCATCCTATGAGCATGACAGGCTTTATCGAAGGCGCCTGCATAGGCTTCTGTTTCGGTAATCATGCCTACTGTTTTTTTGCCATCTATCTGTGTGATTAAAAGGGAGCCTAGGAGGTTTTTTGCTAGGAGTACTACATCGGTTTGGGTATAAAACGAGGCGCTAATTTTGCTCATAGGCAAAATTTGATGGTTTGTGAAAGTAGGTCAATTTCTTTGATTCTAACAGAAATTTCCATACCAAATGCGTAGGTAATCTGGGTTTTTTCTCCGATAAGCGCTTGTTTTTTAGGATAAAATACAAAATAGTCTTTTGTTAGCTGGGATAAATGGAGAGATCCTGCTAGGTAAAGCTGTTTGAGCTCAAAGAAAAGAGCGTAGGGTTTGACGGAGGTGACTACCGCTTCATAGCGTTTTTGTGGGTGTTTTTCGTGGGTTTTTTGCACCAGGCGTAATTTTTTTAGTAGAAGGATATGGTTTTCTGCTTTCATAGAACGCCTTTCTTGATCGGAGATATGCTGAGCAATTTCCTCTAAATTTTCTGCAGAGTCCTCACCAAAAAGCGCTCTTTGTACGGTAAGATCGGCGTATCTTCGAATAGGGCTGGTAAAATGGGTATAGTGGGATAATTTTAAACCGTAATGTCCCATGTTTTCTACAGAGTAAAAAGCAAGGCGCATTGCCCGGATAAAACTAATCGACAAACGCTCAAAACCTTTGGATCCTTTTGCTTCTTGAAATACTTCTTGTATATCTTTTGCAGTAGGCTCAGGAGGTAGAATAAATCCTAAGGCTGCTGCCGATTGAATGAAATCTTGCAAATGGTCTTGCTTTGGCGCTTCATGAATCCGGTAGATGACAGGAAGATTTTTTTTTGCAAGAGAAAGGGCAACTACTTCATTTGCCTTTAGCATAAATTCTTCTACTAACTGATGGGTGATATCGTATTCCTCTTGGATCAGCTTTTGCGGCTCGCCTTTTTCATCTACAAGGATTTTTGTGTCGGCAAGAGAAAAATCGATACTACCCCTTTCTTTTCTCTGGCCTTTTAGTAAAAGGGCGAGCTTTACTAGCTGTTCTAGCTCGTTTTTATAGGGACGTTTTTTCTTATTTTCTAGACAGGAAAGCGCTTCTGGATAGGTCCATCTTTTTCTGCTTTTAATCACACTTCTTACAATGGCAGTATCTAATAGCTCGCCGTCTTTGGCAAAGTGCATCAGTACAGAAACGGTTAGTCTCAGGACTTTGGGTTGTAAGCTACACAGTTTATTTGATAATGCTTCAGGCAGCATAGGAATACAAACATTTGGGAAATAGGTGGAATTGCCCCGTTTTTTCGCTTCAGTATCCAATGAAGAGCCGGGTTGAACGTAATGCGCTGCATCGGCAATATGCACACCTAAGTGGTATTCTCCTTTGTCATCTATTTCGATCGATAAAGCATCATCAAAATCTTTGGCGGTTTCTGGATCGATCGTCATTGCATTTAGGTGAGTTAGGTCTACTCTTCGTTTTTTTTCCTCTTTTGGTATCGTTTTACCCCAGTTTTTTGCTTCTTGTAGGCACTCTTTGGGAAATTCTTGTGAGATGGCATATTCTTTACAGAAAAAATCGGTATCTGCATACGCATTTGTAATAGGGCCGATATGCGCTATAAACGCGCCAATTTTTTTTCTAGAAACGCTTAGAACAATCCTATCTCCGATAGCTAAAAGAGGCGCTTTTTTTATGGGAAGATCAATAGGTACATCTCCACCAAATGCCGATACAAATACTTGATACGTAGTAGAGGATTTTCCGGTAATGATCCCAGCAAATTGCGATTGCAATCTTTCTAGGATTTTGCGGATTTTTCCTTCGGGTCCTTTGGGGCTATCGTAACTGGTAATTTCTACTTCTACTACGTCTCGATCAATCGCTTCTTGTGTCCATTTTTTTGGTATAAAAATATCTTTTTCTTCTTCTGTACGCACGAAGCCAAACCCTTTTGGGTGCAGAGATAACTTTCCCACAAGTATTGGATAAGATGTGTTTGCTGGATTTGTTTTTACAGGCTTTTTACGAGGTTTTTTACGACCTACTTTGGAAGGGGAGCGTTTTTTACGAGACAAGAAAAACCTTTGGTGATGTATTCATTTGATTATATCACACCTTTTCTTCAAAGCAAATACTTCAGTTATGTGCTTGTTTGCCTAGGGATAGGCCAAAAATTTGTATTTGATGTCTTTTAGAAAAAAGCATTTGTATTTTTTCATATAAAAAATATTTCAAATTATCCTGGCGTTTTAAAAAAAAATCTTTACAATGACTCTAATTTTTACATCGAGAGAAATATATGGTATCCAAAATGAATCCTCGAAATTTACTCGGGGAGCTAAAAGACTTATATACAACTTTATTAGCCCCTAGAACCCCGTCTAAAGACAGCTCTAATTATTGCGAGTTATCCGTAAATTTTTGGGGTGAGCGCTCTATAAAGTATGTTCGCCGTTCAGAAAAAGGCGTTTTAGTAGAAAAGTCGTATGATTTGGAACAGCTTATGCGAAAATTTTCTTCGAAAATGCGTTATTCAGTCATCGATGGGATGAGTAAAGATTACAATCCCTTAATCGGCCGTCGTACAGCGATCCAGATTGCCCATTTGTTGATTCAGCTGCATAGGGAAACGGATCGATTGGTAGATAAAAAGCCTTTTTTTTCTCGGTTAGTGATTCAAGTGATTCTCTGTGTAAGGCGGTTTTTTTCTAGCTTATTTTGGTCCTCTGAAATTCAGTTATTACAAAAAACGATTGATCGTTTACTGTCTTTTACTCAAGTGGCTCTTGTAGATGCTTTTGGCTCCGCTGGATTTAGAGATGCTCCTAGTAGCAAAATGGAAAAGCCTTGGGTAGTATTAGAAATTATTATACATGAAAGAGAAAAAGGAAAAGGTAGAAGGCAGCAAAGGCGCTATCAAGTGTCGGAAAGAGCTTTTGAAAACAGATTTGTACAGCAAGTGACGCCAAAAATATCCCATATTTTTAAGTCAGCCAATGCTACTAATATCACAAAACCATTGCACCCAGAAGAAGATAAAAAAGCGACGTCAAATGTAGAGTCTGAAAGTGCGCCTGACGATTCTGCAGTAACGCAAGCCGAAACAAAAGTAGATTACACGAGGTTAGATTCAGTAGCGAGTTTTGCAATGAGAGCTCCTACAGAAGCTGAATTAAGAAGTCTATTTGGCAGTAAGCGCGGTCAGGAGGGGCTGCCTCTGGGTATTGTGCCTCCTATTAGTCCTAGAAGGCGTAGAGTCTCTGTTATATCTGAGGGGTCTGTCCCTAAAACAGATGCCTTAGAATCAGTGGCTACAGAGAATAAAAAACAGGAAGATCCTATACCCCCTAGCGATTAATGGGGTTTTACCCTTTAAATCTGTGTTGAGAAAGGTTGCCTACACAAAATCCATGTTTAAACTAAGGTAACAAAGGCGCGTATGGTTATTTCGAATCAATGGATTTACCAATTTCCAGAAG
The DNA here is from genome assembly GCA_937899275.1 of uncultured Chlamydiae bacterium. Taxonomy (GTDB): domain Bacteria; phylum Chlamydiota; class Chlamydiia; order Chlamydiales; family SM23-39; genus CALBPE01. The sequence goes on along the minus strand of CALBPE010000099.1, from coordinate 12,240 downwards.
AAAAGCATTTTTCCCCTCTTCTCATGAAGAAACTTCAACAGCCTTTTGACTATATGGGGGAAGAAATTTTGGACAAGGTTGTAAAACTAGCAACAGCCCAATTTGCAGGAAAAGAATTTATAGGTAAATCCAACGCCCTATTTGCAGTGCATGTAGTCATAAAAAATTGGGGAGTTTCTTTACGACAAGAAACGGTGAAAAAAATTGAGGATTTTGTATTAGCGTGCGCTCCTTTCAAACGGCCTTTAGAAACGATCTGGAATCAAGGAAAAAGCCGCTTTAACGAAAAAGCGCCTTTGCTAGCGCAAGAGATGCATCAGCTATTTTCTAGTACTTCTTATTTGCAGACAGTAAAAAATGCAGATTTAGCTGTGAGCAAGCTGCTAAAACAGCGCGATATATCTCTTAGAGAAGAAACGCTTAAATATGTGGTACGCGCCGGCCTACTTTCTGCTGCTTTACAAGAGGGCTCTTCTATAGAAAAAAAAGCCGTCAAAGAGCATCTTATGGAGCGCCTTCGCTCTTCTTTAGATTACATATCAGAAGAAATGCGGGAGAAAATTGTGGATGCAGTAGCGGACCATATATCTAAACAGCAAACGTTACAAGATCTAGCTGCAAAGGTTAGATCGTGCGAGCTGATCCCTTTTATCACTCATTTTAGTGACTATTTGCAGACATTATTGTCAAGCTGCGCAGAGTCTCTTCAGCCATCGACTGTAAAAAAAATCCTACATGCTAGATTGTTTGATAAGGTGCAGCAAGAGACCTCTGGCTTGAGCGCTTCTTTTGCATCTGAATATCATATTGTTGGTAGTAAGCCAAGTAGGTGTGAAACAAAAGAAAAAGAGTCTAAGATGCAAGAAAGTAAAGACGTGATGCAAAGAACAGCTGTAGATTGTTTGATCCAATAGTCTCTACAGGTCCCCACCTTTTTGTGCAAGATAACAGTTTAGCGTATTTTCTAAAACCAAGGCAACGGTTACAGGACATAATCCTCCAGGTACAGAGGTGAAGAATTAAGATGTCTGCTTTTTGCATAAGTGAAGAGATGGATTTTGTTCTACTATGCGCAACGGATACGCTAGAGGGAGCAAAATCTGTTTTTTGTAGCAAAAGAGCGGCTAAAGGTTTGCCTACGATAGTACTTCTTCCCACAATCAACACATTTTTTTCCTGTAGGGGAATATCTATCGACTGTAAAAGATGTAAAATACCTTTAGGTGTGCAAGGCACAATCCCTGAGGGGTCTCCTAAAAGAAGTTTGCCCATATTTTCAGGATGAAACCCATCTACATCTTTTCGAGGGTCAAGCGCTTTGATCACTCGGAGTGGATGAATATGCGATGGCAACGGCATTTGGACTAAAATGCCGTGGACTTGGGGGTTTTCATTTTCTTTTTGTACAGCTTCTAGTAACGCTTTTTCTGAAATGGTATCGGGAAATAGAGCTACCTTTGAGGTGATACCTACTTTTTTACACGCCTTTTTTTTCATTTGGATGTAGGTAGTAGAAGCGGGATCACTGCCCACTAAAAAAAATGTTAATACAGGCGAAAGGCGTTTTTCTTTGATCCGCTGCTGAATACTTGCTTCAATAGCAAGAGCGCACTTTTTTCCATCGATGATTGTCATTATGGTGTATTTAAGATCTCCTGAAATTCCCTATGGATATGTCCGTTGGAAGTTAAAATCGGCTGATCGGATGTGATATCTAAATGGTTGCCTTGCCAATCACTCACTTTTCCACCTGCTTCTTCGATGAGAAGAAGGCCTGCCGCCATATCCCACGGTTGTAGCGATACCTCAAAAAAACCGTCAAATCGCCCATCTGCTACATAAGCAAGATCAATGGAGGCTACTCCTAAACGTCTAACGGGAACGCCTCTAGCTAAAACAGAGGAAAATTTTTGAATACAGTATAAAGGATCTTCTGCCAGATAGTAGGGGAATACTGATCCTACAATCGCGTCGTTGAAGGATGTGGTTAATATGACGGCCAATTTAGCGACGTTTCTATACGCTCCTTTACCTTTTTGTACGGTAAAAAGCTCTTGGGTGATGGGCTGGTACACAACCCCTAATACTGTTTCTCCTTTCCATCTACAACCAATCGATACAGAAAATACGGGGATGGTATGGGCGAAGTTGACCGTGCCATCTAAAGGATCGACGATCCATTCAAAAGCGGCAGAAGTGTTTTTTGATGCTCCTCTTTCTTCTGCAAGAAATCCATCTTCTGGAAAGGCTTTACTAATCGAAGAAAGGATCAATTCCTCAGATCGGTGATCATAGTCGGTGACTAGATTATGCCTTCCCTCTTTTTCTTGAATGGAAAAAGATGTGCCAAAACCTGCTTTTAGTAAGTAGCCTGCTTGCAGCGCAATATGCACAGCAAAAGAAAACCGCTCTTGAATTGCTAAGGATGTATCCATAAAATTATCGCCATTTGTATTGTAAAAAAAATCGAAAGCATCTTTTCCACTGCTCTTGGCAAAATGCCATAGGGAAAAACACGCAAAAGTAGCTATATGCCCCATGTATACAAGGCTGTGAAATGAGATGCGCTAAAAAATCTTTACTCTGCGGAGCTTTCATACCGCTTAGCATAAATTGGACTAATGGAAAAATCAAGGTAAATACCAGAGTATATAAAGAAGAGAAAAGTGCAAGGGAAAGGGGTTGGTCGGCAAAAAAATATTCCCTATAGCGGTAAAGAGCGATTGTACTCAAAAGAAAAGTCATAGCAAAAAGGCCCATAGGTACCGCATGAAGAAAGTCGTAACCAGCTCCAATAAGAAAAGCGCTGTAAAGACCGAAGATGCAAGAGCGTTGCAAAATCAGCATAGAAAGCAGAGGCAAAAACCAAATGATAGGCTGAAACGCCCTAGAAGAACATAGCAAGAAGTATAGGATGCATAGAAAAAAAGCCACTTGTGGTTGTAATGAAAATGCAGGCGTTCTAATCGTTTTATAGCGGTGCAGGTCAGTACGCTCCTTTAGAAAAAAAGAGTAGGGGAACGGTTTTACAAATCAGCTTTAAATCGAGTAAAAAAGAGCGTTTATCTACGTAAGATAATTCTAAAAGAACGCGCTCATTCATAGAGAGCGTGCTTCTGCCCGACACTTGCCATATACCTGTGAGGCCAGGTTTCACAGATAGAATTTTTCTCGCCTGCTTTTGCGCATATTTTTTGATTTCTGAAGCAAACATCGGCCTTGGTCCTACGATGCTCAAATCCCCAATGAGGACATTCCAAAACTGGGGGAATTCATCTAGAGAAGTAGCGCGGAGAAATTTTCCAAACTTTGTGATCCTAGGATCATTTTTTAGCTTACAGAATGTATTCCACTCTTGTTGCATTTTAGGGTTTTTCTCAAGCAGCTCTCCTAAGATTTTTTCTGAGCCTTGCTGCATAGTTCGGAATTTATAAAAACGGAAAACCCTCCCTTTTTTACCTACTCTTTTTTGCACGTGGAGGATGGGGCCTTTTGAAGAAAATAAAACTCCAATACCGATCAATAGAAATAGGGGAAAACCTAATAGTAAGACAGCGCTACTAAAGCAGATATCAAATGCTCTTTTCAACGCTTCATAAAGGTACGTTTTTTTTCTAATGGAGGATTGTATATACAAAAAATCTACGGGGTTAAGTCGTTCTATCTACCAATTTATGCACCAGCTCTTTTAATGAGTTGATTGCTTCTGCAGATATTTCTTTTTCAGTCGACTGCGGAAAAGGCGCCTCAGACGCTTTTTCCAGCGAGTCTATAGCCGCATCATACCATAGTTTTGCTTTTTTTTCTGCAGCTTCTATGCCGTATAAAGAGGCGCTTGTACTTTTTGCATTTTTTGCATCAGAACCTACGGGTTTTCCCATTTCTTTTTCCGATCCGATCACATCTAAAAGATCATCTTTGATTTGGTAGGCAATACCTAGGTAGCTGCCAAACTGCTCCATTGCTGTTTTTTGTTTTTTTGTAGCGGCTCCAATAACCGCTCCAAAAAGGGTAGATGCAGAAAAAAGAGCTCCTGTTTTTTGCTCATGCATATACAGCAGATGTTTTTCTTCAAGAGGCGTATTATTAGATCGTATATCGAACAATTGCCCTGCAATCATCCCTTTTGCTCCTGCTTTTTGGGCAAGTATCTGGATTAACTCTATCTTGATTTCGCTGGGCAATGAACATTTTGCTAAGATGCTGAAAGCAAATGTTAGAAGAGCGTCTCCAGCTAGCAGGGCCTCTGCTTCTCCATAGACTTTATGTAAAGAAGGCACGCCTCTTCTCCAGTCATCATCATCCATGCAAGGCAGATCATCATGTATACAAGAATATAAGTGGATGCACTCTATAGCGATGGCCGGATCTAAAGCTTCTTCTAAGGAGGCTCCAAATACCGCAGCAGATAGAATCACAAGCTGAGGACGAATTTTCTTCCCCTTTGCTGTAAAGCAGTAGGTCAGCATTTCTTCTACACTTGCATTAGGATAAGGAACATGCAGGTTCGTTAACAGCTGCTGTAGCCGTTTTAGCACTTTTTCCGATACCAACGTAGATAAATCCATATTTTGTAAGTTCCTGTTGATCATATTGATTGCGACCATCTAGGACAAGGGCCTGTTTTTTTGCGGCAATTTTACTAAAGTCAATTAAACGAAATTCCTTCCACTCTGTAACTAGGCAAATTGCATCGGCATCTTTTGCTGCATCATAGGCGTTTTTACAAAATGTCAGTCCTTTTGTAGACGCAAGCGCTTTACGCATATTCTCCATAGCTACGGGGTCAAATGTGCGGATTTGCACACCTTTTTTCTGCAGGTGCTCTAAAATCACTTTAGCTGGAGCTTCTCTTACATCGTCTGTATCGGGTTTAAAGGAAAGACCCCAAATGGCAATGGTTTTATTTTCTAAGCCTCCAAATGGAGCAAAATGTGTTTCTAGTATTTGTATTGCCAAAAGCTTTTGCCGGTTATTTACCGTTTCTACCGCTTCTAATAAAGGGGTCTTTACTTCGAGCTCTTTGGCTAGATGGATTAAAGCGCGGATATCTTTAGGAAAACACGACCCTCCATAGCCTAGTCCTGCGTATAGAAAGTGGTAGCCGATGCGCGTATCAGAGCCGATGCCTCTTCTGACGCTATCCATATCTGCTCCGATTTTTTCTGAGATCTTAGCGATTTCATTAGCAAAAGAAATTCTAGCGCTAAGAGCTGCATTAGACGCATACTTTATCAGTTCAGCAGAAGCGATATCTGTCACAAGCACTCTTTCAAAACTCATGGTAAAAGGTGCGTATAATTTGCGAAGGATCGATTCGCTTATCGGATCGTCTACCCCAATAATGATCCTGTCGGGTTTCATACAGTCGGAAATAGCAGACCCTTCTTTTAAAAATTCAGGATTGCTTGCTATCTTAAACCGCGCCTTGGTAGAACTGTGTTTTTGGATCAAACCTTTTAGTTTGCGAGTAGTTCCAATAGGAGCAGTCGATTTATTGACAATCAGAGTGGTTTCTTCAAGGTGTTTTGCAAGATCTATAGCTGCTTTTTCTAGATAAGAGGTGTTGCAAGAGCCATCTTCATTTGATGGTGTGGAAACGCAGAGAAAAGCAACATCGATTGTTTTGAGTTTAGGATATGTATGGTGAAAAAACAGCCTATTTCCTTGAACAGACTGCTGCATCAGCTCTTGTAGTCCCGGCTCATAAATTGGGGATATGCCTCGCCGTAGTTGCGCAATTTTTTCTTGGTCGATGTCAAAACAGTGGACTATGTGTCCCATACTGGCAAAACATGCAGCTGTAACAAGGCCCACATAACCAGAGCCTATGATCAAAATATCCATACCGGTATCTTACCGAAGAAGGCCGTCTTGAAGCAACCGTTTTTCTTGGCATAAAGAAGCGAGCTGTTCATCATGCGTGACAATGACAACGGTTTTGCCAAGTTCATGTGCGCAGGATAAAAGAAGATCATAAATCTCTTCTGAATGCTGCCTATCTAAATTTCCTGTAGGTTCATCTGCAAGAAGAATATCGGGGTTATTCATCAGCGCTCTTGCAATCGCTGCTCTTTGTTTTTCGCCTCCAGAAAGAAGCGCTGCTTTTTGCTGTTTTTTTTTATGCAGGTTCACTTTTTGTAAAAGAGCTTCCGCTCTTTCATGGGCTTTGACAAAAGAGGTGTTTTTGGTGATAAAAAACGGCATCAAAATATTATCTAAAAGGGAAAATTCATCTAGCAGCTGATACGACTGAAATATAAATCCAATATGCTTTCTTCGCATGCCCAGAGGGTCTTTTGCGAGGTCTTTTCCCATAATATGGATGGATCCTTTGTCAAAAGAATCTAATCCACCTAGTATATGTAAAAGAGAGGTTTTCCCTTCACCAGAAGAGCCCATAATAGCTAAAGAAGAGCCGGCAGAAGCGTGAAACGATACGCCCTTTAAAACCGATGCGCTGCCAAATGCTTTTGTAATGCCTTTTACTTCGATTGTCTTCATGAGCGGAGTATCTTAGAGGGGTTCATGCGGCTTGCTTTTATTGCAGGAATAAGACCTGCAAGTAAAGAGGCTACAGGAGTAAGTATAAGAAGAAAAACCGCTGCATCAGCGCTTAGGGTATAGGTAAAGCTATCTCCAAAAAATGCGGCTTGAAACGCTTTTTTTCCCTGTAGCCAGCTTAACATCGCAATAAAGCTATCTAAATACCTTAAAGTAATGATGGCAAATAAGGTGCCAACGACGCTGCCAAGTGCGCCTAAAATCATCCCTACTAGACCAAATACCGCTCCTATACTGGTTTTGGAAGCGCCTAAAGAGCGCAAAATAGCAATTTCTCTCCTTTTTTCTTTGACTAAGACTAATAGCATCGAGACAATATTTGAGCAGGCAACCACAATCATAATGATACCCACAATCATAAATAGCGTCCGGTCGCTTTGAAATTGCGCTAAAAGCTCTTTCGCAAAGGGGTATTCTCGGAAGGTTTCTACATGCCAATATTTTGTTAATCCCTTTTCTTGTAGCCTTTTTTGAATCTCTCTTTTTAATGGATCTACTTTGTGTAGATCAGACCAAACAAATAACCCGTTTTGCGCTGCGGTATCAAGAGATAAATGGGCAGAAGAGCCCATGATGGTTTCGGTGATTTCTTGACTTGTGAAAATGCAGCGATGCCCGATAGGAATCATCCCCGGATCATAAAAGCCAGCTACATAGAGGGGAAGCTGCATTTCTTGAGCAGAGCTAAAGCTCGATCCAATAAAAGAAAAATGCCCTTGATCGCCTAAAAAAACATGAGATTTTTGGTAGCTTTTTGGCAATATGACGGCTTGCGTAGCTCCATCTGGCCCTTGTGGTAGATGCCATAGGTTTTGCACTTGGTAGGCCCAAAGAGGGGCGGTTTTGGGTTTTTTATGAAAGGTTGTGCGAGCAAAAAACTCCACTTGATCAAGCGCTTGGTAAAAGACGGGAATCGAAAAAACGGTTCCATTAAAAGATGTCGTGGCAAAAAATCTAAGATCGTAAACCGTTGTAGCCTCTTGGAAAGAAGTTTGATCTACAACGATCTGGCAGGGGGCATTTTGTCCCCAAAAAAGCATGGTTTTTGGAGAAAGATCGCATATTTTTTCGCCTATTTTTACATAAGAGCGCTTTGCTATGACTAAAGTTGCCTTCTCAAATCCAGAAAAGCTGCCGACTTCTTTTTGCAAAATGATTTGTTCGATGGAGCCGTTTTTTTTACAAAGACATGGGTAGGAGCCTTTTTCTAATAGCTTCCAAGAAAAGCCCGAGCCTTTTTTTAGCCATCCCTTTTCTATTCTAGCGTGAAGAAAAAACCGCTCTAACGCTTCTTTAGAGCGGAGGGTGGAAACTACATAGGCTAGATCATTTGATGAGGGAGGCAGCAAAATGCTTGATAAGGTGGGATTTTTTTGAGGGAAAGAAACAGCATAAGACATCTGTGAAATCTGGCTGGTAGATTGCTTTCGAAGAAGCTGCAGACGTAAAAGAGCAGGGGAGCACTCATAATCTTGAAAATGCAAAGAGCCCGTTTTTTCTAAATCCTGCAGCGTCCAGTAGAGCTCTTTTACCAAGTCGGGTTGGTTTTTCTTTTCAGAGTCAGACTCTTCCCATTTTTCCCGAAGGGTTTTTTTTTCATTTTCACCGAAAGCATCTGCTTTGTAGTACAAAGAGTCATAATATGCTTTTGTAGGATAAACCCTTAAAGGGGCATGTACGGAGGTGAGTTTTTTTAGCCAGTTTGTTTCAATGCCCCTAGTAACGGATAAAAAAACAAGTAGCAGCCAGACAACCGTAGATGTAACTAGAAGGGATAAGAGCGCAATAAAAGAGGCGCTCAAAGATTTTTTTGTAGGAAGTAAATATTTTGTTATTAGTTTATATATGAACAAAATAGTTAGACTATTTTTTTTCCTTGAATATCACATGTTTTCTTTTGCTTTTATCAAACTTGCGTAGTTCGAGGCGCTCTGTGGTGTTGCGTTTGTTTTTCACAGTCCAGTAACATTCTGCACTTTCTGTGCTTTTCAGTTGGATGGTTTCTCTTGCACCTTTTTTGTTTTTAGCCATAACAATAATCCTTTATTTTACCAAATTTTACGATAAAATTGCCATTCATACAAGGAAAAAAGGCAGTCTAGAGGAGGCTTTTAGCTCTAAAGAATCCTTTTTACCTTGTTTCCAGAGTAAAGAGCCTAAAAGCCCGATCATCGCGGCGTTATCTGTAGATAGCTTGGCTTCTGGAAAGTAGCAGGGGACTGTTGTAAAGGTTTCTTTACACATTTTTTGAAAAAACTGATTTTGCACCACGCCGCCACCAAAAACAAAAGAAGATGCCTGGTATAGATTTTGCGCTTTTTCTAATTTTTGCACGATATCTGCAAAAGCCGCTTTTTGAAAAGAGGCCGCGATATCGCACTGCATTTTTTCTGTCAGGTTTTTGTGAGGAGGTATCTGGTAGCGAACCGCTGTTTTTAGCCCGCTAAAAGAAAAAAAGAGGGGAGATTTCTTCACGTATCCCGCGCGAAACGAGTGGGTAGATGCATCTCCTTTTGCAGCGAGCTTTTCGATGGTTTTACCTCCAGGGTAGGGGTAGCCAAGAAGGTGCGCTACTTTATCAAATGCCTCTCCAATTGCATCATCTACCGTCGATGCGATGAGCTTATATACTCCGATCGATTCAATCAGCACAAAAAGGGTATGGCCTCCCGAAAGAATCGCTCCGATAGCGGGAAAAGTGGCGTTTTTTAGTAAAGCGGGGTACAGATGCGCTTCAATATGATTGACGCCAATTAAAGGCTTATTCATTGCTAGGGAAAGGGTTTTTGCTGTTCCAAGTCCTGTGAGAAGCGAGTTGATCAGGCCGGGGCCTTTTGTTGCTGCAAAAAGATCAATCTCTTGTAGAGATACGCCTGCTTCTTTCAGCGCTTTTTCTAGTACGGGAAGAAGGTTTTGGATATGCTCTCGAGCAGCTATTTCGGGGAAAACTCCGCCATACTCTGCGTGGATCGCATCTTGTGAGGCGATCACATTTGATAAAATGGTTTTTGCATTTTGTACAACAGCTGCGCAGGTATCATCGCAGCTTGTTTCTATTGCTAAACAAAGAAATCGAGATTTATTTACCATCTTTTGATAGTAACATAGCCGCTTCGTTATCGACAATCCATAGAGCTTTTTTTGTTGAAGAGCCCACTTTTGCCGCGGGTAGATGACACATTTTTTCCTCTAAAATTGTGTGGACAATAGGGGCTTTGTATTTTCCTAAAGCAATAAATACCGCCTTTTGACTGCGGTTGATGCAGGGCAATGTAAGCGTCATTCTCCACATGTTTTTTGCTTTGACAAAATAAGAGACCACAAGTCTATGTTTTTCATCTACAGCGCTTTCTCCTGGAAAAAGAGAAGCGGTATGGCCATCTTCTCCAACTCCTAACATCACAAGATCAAATAACGGATCGCCAAGATGTTTTTCTATACAGAGTTGGTAGTTTTTTGCATGCTCTTCTGGTAGAGTTTCCACTTTCATGGGAAAAATTTGCGTTTTGGGAATGGGCATATTTTGCAGGTTGCCTAAAGCCATCGCTGTATGGTAATTACTCTCTGGATCTGTTAAAGGTTTTGCTCTTTCATCACTCCAAAAAATCCAGAGCTTTTCCCATGGAATCTCTGCTGCGTATGGCTCTTTTGTAATGGCTTGAAAAAGCGCTTTTGGAGTAGATCCCCCCGAAAGAGCAATGGTTAATTTCCCTTGTTTTTCTACTGCGCTTTTCGCATAACTTACAAAGCTTTCGCAGATATACTGTATAGTTTTTTCTGCATCTCCAGGTACGATGAATTGCTGTTTTTCTGTAGTGTATATGTCGACCATTTATCTATTGTCCCAATAATTTTTGCATCGATTCGATCATATGTAAATACTCATGATCTGTTTGTTTTTTTAGCATCTCTTTAGATAAAGAGGCGCCTCTCGACCCTTTTTTTAGCGTCATCGTTTTAGGAAGAAAACACTGGTTAGGTAGGGTCACTTGTATGCGGATCTCTCCACCGCTTTCTCTATTTCTTGAAAAGGAAAAATGGGTTTTTTCTCCTTTCATCTCCACGTCTAATATCGAGCCTGGTCGCTGCGTTTTTTCCCGTTTTTCTTCTATCTGGATTGTTCCCTGTAAGAATACAAACGCGTTTTTTTCTCTTTTTTGGATTGTCCACTTCATCAAGGATGCCAGCCAAAAAGCAAAGTAGATCGCCTCTGATGCAGGATGGGGGATATACGCACTTTTTTCTGCGTTATAAGAAATGCATACCGTATTCGAGTTTGCTAGATGCACTTTTTCTTCTTCAGTACGAAACTCTCCTTGAACCAGCCTTTGCCAAGGTGCGATTCTTGTCCAGTTGAGATCAGAAAGGTCGGATGAGCGCTTAGGTAGATACGCAAAGATATCTTGTAAAAAGCTGTATAGATCAGGAGAAGAGCCCGCGTCGAAGATCACTCTATCGACTAAAGGCTCTAATTTTGCAAATAGGGGATGATCAAAAGAGGGAGCATCAAGCCAAAGAAGATGAATCGGAAGGTCGGTTACGATATGAGGTAAAATGAGAAAAAAAACCTCTTCTTCTTTAGAAAGGCTAAAGCCTACATCAATGCTATCGCAGGCGGTATCCGATCCTTCTTTGCTGTCTATAACAGATACAGCTGTTTTAATATAAGAAGATCCTTTTTGCGGATCTTTTGATAAAAATATAATCCTACAAGGGTAATTTTCGATTACCTTGTAGATAACTTCGCGAAATACATCAGACCTAGCGCTTTGTTCTGCATATACGATGAGGTTAAATAAGCAGGCTCTTGTTTTATTTTGTTTAGCAAGTGCGCTCCACATTTCAATGAGGGTAGACTCAATTTTTTCCGGGGCAACAATGGTTTGCGCTGTCAAAGAAGCCTCCAAGCTCTACCTTCTTTTTTCATCAGATCATCTGCTTCTTTAGGTCCCCAAGACCCTGCAGGGTAATTGGGAAATGTTGTACCAGGGTTGTTTTCTGCAAACTGTAAGATAGGAGTGAAAAAGTCCCAAGAATACTTCACTTCGTCTGCTCGGGCAAAAAGCGTGGTATCTCCTAACATACAGTCCCAAAGGAGCCGTTCATAGGCTTCTGGAGGGGCCTTTCCAAAATAGCTTCCATAGCGAAAATCCATTTTCACGGGCTGTATAGGGCTTTCAGGTCCTGGGACTTTGCAGTTGACTTTGATGGAAATACCCTCATCTGGCTGGATGCGGATTGCTAGTACATTTGGGGTGTTTTTTCCCTGCGTTTTAAATAAGCTTCCAGGCGCGTCTTTAAATACAATGGCGATTTCTGTACTTCTTTTGGGCAGCCTTTTGCCTGCTCTTAAGTAAAACGGCACACCTGCCCATCTCCAGTTGTCGATCGAGACTTTTAGCGCGATGAATGTTTCGATCGTCGACTGCGGAGAGACATCTTTTTCTTGCCTATAGCCGTTGACTTTTATTCCTTCTACAAAACCTTCTCCATACTGTCCTCGCACAAAAAAATGTTCCGCGTCTGATTGAGAAAAGGGGCGTATGCATTCGAGTACTTTTACTTTTTCATCTCGAATAGCATCGGCAGAAAGATGAGAAGGCGGCTCCATAGCAGTTAAAGAAAGCAGCTGCATCATATGATTTTGCACAACGTCGCGCAAAATCCCTTCTTCTT
>CALBPE010000098.1 GCA_937899275.1 uncultured Chlamydiae bacterium | reverse complement strand
AGGGCGGGCTTCAAAATGTTTGAAGCGTCAATAGCGCCTTCTGCAGCACCGGCTCCAACAATGGTGTGTAGCTCATCGATGAAAAGGAGGATATTGCCGTTTTTACGTATCTCATCCATCACCGCTTTGATCCTTTCTTCGAACTGACCCCGGTACTTTGTTCCAGCGATCATTAAAGTAAGAGCTAAAGAAATCAGCCGTTTATTGCGAAGGTTGGCTGGGACATCGCCGCTGACAATCGCTTGCGCAAGCCCTTCAACAATCGCTGTTTTCCCTACACCGGCCTCTCCAATCAAAACAGGATTGTTTTTTCTTCTTCTACAAAGAATTTGAATGAGCCTTTCCACTTCTTCTTGTCTTCCGATCACTGGATCCATTTTGCCTTCGCGGCTTAGCTCAGTTAGATCGTGTCCATAAGCTTTGAGGGCGGGGGTTTTGTCCGAAGCGTTTGTGGCCCTTTCAGACGAGGTCTTCGGATTAATGGGAGGGGCTTCCGCGCCTCCCATCGGAGGAAGTTGTAAGTTGAATGTTTCTAGCTCTTTTAAAACTTCTTTTCGAATCTCTTTTAGATTGACGTTGAGGTTCTCTAAGACCTGAGCTGCAACGCCATCTGTTTGACGAAGAAGAGCTAAAAGAAGGTGCTCTGTCCCTACATAATTATGACTTAGGTTGCGAGCCTCTTCGTTGGAGGTTTCGAAAACCTTTTTGACCTTTCCAGTGAGCGCGGGGTCCCCGTAAACTTGCATTTCTGGTCCAAAGCCGACAACTTTTTCCACCTCTGAGCGGATCGTTTCGTAGTCAAGGTTAAGATTTCTTAAAACATTTACCGCGATTCCTTGACCAAGTTTTAAAAGGCCTAGTAAAACGTGTTCTGTTCCTAAGTAGTTGTGGTTAAGTCTTTGAGCTTCTTTTTTTGCTAGTTTGATTACTTGCTTTGCTCTGTTTGTAAATTTGTCGAACATGGATTTTCACGCCTCTTTTAAATCTTCGCTCTATCCGTGATTGTAAGCAATTTTTACTATTTTTGTAAACTTGCCGCCAAAATCAAAAAAGGGAACTTTTTCCCAATTTTTGTTGAAAAAAAATTCTTACAAAAACACAATTACAGCTATGTTACAAATCCTCGCAACCAAGCCATCTTCCGCCAAAGAAAACATGGAAATGGATGAGCTTTTGCTCAATTCTATAGCGGATAGTCTGGATCCTATTCTCCATTTTTATGAATGGAAATCTCTTGCATTTACTTATGGATACTTCACTTCTATTGAAAAGCACCTCAATTTAAGCGAAGTGGAAAAAAGAAAGATCGAAATCGCCAGAAGACCTACAGGTGGTGGGATTGTGTATCATGGATCAGATATGGCTTTTTCCTTTCTTTTGCCTTCTTCAAATAAATATTTTTCTTCAGACTCTTTGGAAAATTACCGCTTTGTTAATGAAATTGTTAAAAACGCTTTACTTGAATTCTTTTATGCAGAGTCTTTGCAGCTTTTTTCAAATAAGCCAGGCTTTAGCGAAGAGCCTGTTCCTTTTTGTATGGCTAAGCCTACAAAATATGACATCATTGTTGATGGAAAGAAGGTAGCTGGAGCTGCGCAAAGAAAAAAGAAAACAGGGTATTTGCATCAAGGAACCATCTCACTTGCAAAACCTTCAGAAGACTTTCTATCTGCGACGCTATTATCTGAGAAAAAAGTCCGGGATGCGATCTTATCTTATTCTTATGCCCCTTTGCAGGGGAGTTGGACAGAAAAAGATCTTAACGACCTTCGTTATAAGTTA
>CALBPE010000097.1 GCA_937899275.1 uncultured Chlamydiae bacterium | reverse complement strand
TTTTTTTTTGTATATCGTGTACTGCTTTGTGCTATATCTTTTGGGATTTTTGCTGATTTATGCACGGTACTACTGGAAAAGCTCTTTAGCAAAAACTCGGAAAACTTTCTGTTTACTACAAGAACAGTTCACAAAAGAGTCGATAAGCGGGCTCACGGTACAAAGGATTTCTTTTGCTTTAGAAAGCGGCGCACATATCGACGGGGTGTTCATCAAAAACCCTCTAGCAGAAGGTGCTACAGGCGATAAAAAAAACCGCTACCTCCTGTTAGCAAAAGGCATGGCAACGCCTATAGAAAAAAGCCTCTTCCAACTACAAAAAGGACAATCTTTGCGCAGGCTACTAGACGCCGCGGTAGCTCATGGCGTTTTGTTTAACTACCCTGGCGTCGGTAGTAGCGGAGACTACCTCACACAAGAAACGATGATAGAAGCTGCAGGAAAGGGTCTACAGTACATAGAAAATACCATCCAACCTAAACAGATTCTTGTGATGGGAAAATCGATGGGAGGGGGCGTTATATCTACGTTATTGCGCACATGGAACCGCAAAAAGGGCGTTCAATATATCCGCATACTCGATCGAACATTTTCCTCTCTATTCGATGTAGTCAAACAAATAACTTGCAGCATCGCTGCGTATCTTGTCTACTGGACCGGTTGGCATATGCAAACAATCTCACCAAAAGATACGATACCAACGATCGTTTTACAAACCGCAAGACAGCTAAAAGACGGCACAGAAGTGATTGGAGATGGGGTGATTCCTAAAGAATCTTCTGCAATGCAAAAAGTAAAAAATCTCAAAAATTACGAAAAAAACTACCGATTGATTGGGGTAAATGGATCGCACAGGCATGCACTGTATCCATCTTCACATCAGAAGTTACAAAAAGCGGTAGAAGAGCTATTCCAAATCGCTGCTAGTAAAAAGTAAACTCACAAATACATTTCTTACAGCTAATTGGTAGCGGATTTGTTCTACAGAAGAAAATAATACGGCGTCAAACCCCAATTGCCTTGCCCTTTTGATTACTTGAGGACTCCTGCTGAAAAAAAACACCTCTTCGGGATATAGATCTAACGATTCTAACAAAATCGTAAACGCCCGATCTGATGGCACTTCTTCCTCAGTTTGGAACACAAAGTTCGAGGTGCAAATTTCTTTCAATCCTAGCTCATCGTAGGTAAGGCTATCTTTCAAAGAGATATTGGTAAAAAAACAGGTAGGAAGAGGTTTTGCATTTAATAGCTCAATCAACTCGACTAGAGCGCAGTCCCACGGCAACGCTGCAAGTAGGGAGGATTTTGCTTTTTTTCCCCAATCTTGCTCTAAAAAAATCCACTGTTCATCTGCGTATTTTTTCCAAAAGGCAATTTCTCCAAGAGAAAATTCGGGAAGATGGCGCTTTGCCTCTTCCTTTGCGTAGCGATCTTGTGTAATACCTAAACTATCGGAAATGAAACGAGCAAAAGAGTCATCTCTTTGTTGTAAGAAATTTCTTTCTAAGGAAAAAACCACCGCTTTTGTCTCAGCGATAAGACAAGAAGAGCTACCACATAAAAAGAGAATAAAGAGTCGACAAAGCATATAAAAAAACCTTGCTATGCGAAAAGGGGGACTCGAACCCCCAAGGGATTTTGTACTCCCACTACCACCTCAAGGTAGCGTGTCTACCAATTCCACCATTTCCGCTTGAAGAATAGATATTGATTTAGTTATTCTAGCAGTATGCATATTTTGCATCAATCGACTTATCACCATGCGCTATTTTGTGATCTTTCTCATCACCATTTATCAATACACCTTAGGGCCTTTCCTAGGAAAATCTTGTAGATACTACCCTTCCTGCTCTGAATACACAAAACAGGCAGTAAAAAAATATGGTTTGATGAAAGGGGTTTTTCTAGGATGCAAGCGGATTTTACGCTGCCAAAGAAACCACCCCGGAGGCCATGATCCTCTCACTTGATTGGAAACAAAAAAGTGTTCTATACTGGATGAAAATACTGAGCAGTTTTTCCTATGAAAATTCCCCTTTCTCTATTGAAAAAATGGATACCTATCGATACAAAGCCTCTATCAGAGATCGCAAGCGCGCTTACCTCTCTTGGAATTGAAGTGGACTTTGTAGAAGAAGCGCTTCCCCCATTTTCTTCTGTAACCGTAGCAAAAATACAATCGGCAGAACCTCATCCAAAATCTTCTAAACTACAAAAACTGCTTGTACAAGAAAACCTCTGCCCAAAAAGCAAAACATACCAAGTAGCTTGCGGAGATCTCACAGTAAAAAAAGGTGACATCGTTCCCTTTGCAAAACCAGGCGCTTTCGTTCAAGGAAAAACCATCCAAACAGCGTCGGTTCAAGGCCTTTTGTCAGAAGGAATGCTCCTATCGGCAAAAGAGATGGGTATTGCAGAAGAAAACGATCAGGTATTTCGGTTAGATGAGAGCATTTCTTTGGGAACAGATCTACAAACCGCATTACACGATCCTGTATTTACCCTTTCTCTTACCCCCAATTTAGGACATTGCCAAAGCGCTCTTGGCATCGCAAGAGAGCTCAGCGCTTACTTCAAACTGCCTTTACACGCTGCAGATATGGCTGCAAAAACCTCCAGTGGAAAAACTGCTGTTTTTCAACCTTACATTGAAGATCCCAACGACTGTCCCCGGTATAGCTACGCTGTGATGACTAGTTTAC
>CALBPE010000096.1 GCA_937899275.1 uncultured Chlamydiae bacterium | reverse complement strand
AAATTGGGCGAGATCTACATCCTCCTACTGAAGGAAGAGTCTTTGCTCTCTACTTTTGGTAAAATGCACTTTTATCCCTTATAAATATAAGCACATGTTTTTCACACTTTGAAAAAGGATTCTTGCAGGTTTTCTACAAATAGAGTAAACCTAATAAATGAATACACGTAAACACCCTTCTTTATCCCCATGGCTTATCTGGGGGCTTGCCTGCGCTTTTTTCTTTTTTGAATTTATGGTACGCGTAGCTCCAAGCGGCATGCTCCGCTACCTTATGGAATCTTTTACTTTGAGCGCTGCAGGCATCGGTTTTGTCAACGCCTGCTACTTCTATGTTTTTGCCCCAGCGCAAATTCCAATAGGTCCTCTTATGGATCGTTATGGAGCGAGAAGATTAGTATTTTGGGGCAGCGTGCTTATGACTTTTGGCTGCCTGATTTTTGCAACTGCTTACGGCGGTATATTAGCCGCTACAGGCCGGATATTTATGGGCCTTGGGTCTTCTGTCGGTTTTGTCGCTGTGGTATATATTTCATCTCACTGGTTTGCAAAAGAGCGTTTAGCCTTTTTAGTCGGCATGGCAAATTCGATTGGGATGTTAGGGGCGGTAATCGGACAAGGCCCAACCAGTTTAATTACCGAGTCTTTTGGCTGGAGATCGAGTTTTTTCCTCTACTTAATTCTAGGTGTTTTTCTTACGATTTTGATTGGGATGTACTTAAAAAATGATCCTAATAATCCCCTTCCTACAGATTCTTCACCATCAAAAGATGCCTTAGGACATTTTGTTTCTGTTGCTAAAAGTCCCCTCACCTGGCTAAACGGCGTTGCTGGATCCTTATTTTATTCTGTCACCTCGGTGTTTGCAGGTCTTTGGGGTATTGACTTTTTAAGTGAGGTGCATGGCATCAAAAACTCTTCGGCAGCTTTTGGAATTTCTCTCATCTTTGTAGGATGGATGATCGGAGGCCCGGTCATGGGAAAACTTGCCGATTATTGGCAAAAAGAAAAAACCATCTTATGGATTACCCCCTTGGGCGCGCTTTGTTGTCTTTTACCAATTCTCTATACAGAAGCGCTGCATGTTTGGGCATTGTATCCGCTTTTATTACTGCTTGGGTTTTTCTCTTCCGCGCAAATCCTCAACTACACTATTTCTATTGAGCTCCATGATCCTAGCTCTAAAGGCACGGTGATTGCTATTACAAATTTTGTGGTGATGATGGGAAGCTCTTTTATGCAGCCTCTAGTCGGATTTTTACTCGACAGCAACTGGTCGGGACAAATGGACGGATTACTAAGAGTGTATACAAAAGATGCCTGGCTTATCGCTACTAGCGTTTTTCCCATAGCGCTTTTCCTTACCTTTTTGATCAATCTATTGATGCCTAAAAAGGGACACCAGCATAATCCAGAAGTATCATTTTAAGGTTAGGGAAGATCTTTAAAACGTAGATTAAATGGAATAGGTCCTAAAATATCTGTATCTTGATACTCAAGTTCCACATCGATGAGGTAATTTGTTGTCTTGATCTCAAAGCCGTCATCTTTGCGAAGAATCTCTTCGA
Source organism: uncultured Chlamydiae bacterium (assembly GCA_937899275.1). Lineage (GTDB taxonomy): Bacteria > Chlamydiota > Chlamydiia > Chlamydiales > SM23-39 > CALBPE01. Next base: position 44,325 of record CALBPE010000096.1, on the reverse strand, counting down.
TCATCTCACCGCTCGGTAAATGACCCAGCTCCTCGCTGGATAAAAGCTCTTTCCATTCCCGAATACTTTGCTGTATGGGAGATAAAGCAGCAAAAGCTGTTTGGCAGAAAAGAAGAAAAAACAAAAAAATGCGCATAGACCCCCTATTTTTACGCAGGTTACAGACTGAAAAAGTGCGCTACTGTAAAATACGTCCCTAGAAATAAACAGATCCGTATGAAAGAAGGCGGTAGAGCGCTATCAATCAAAAAAAGAACAACTAATAACAAAAAAGCAATCATAGTTCTTATTATGGTATGCCTAGATTTATAAAACAACTAAATACATTTATGCCAATATCTCAAGAAAAATGGAATCATTTAAAAAAACAGATGCTGCAATTAGGTGTGCAAGAAGAGGATCTTGTAGAGAAATTCATTCTCGGCTCCGGAAAAGGAGGACAAAAATTGCAAAAAACCTATTCTTGCGTCTATTTACGACATACTTCCACAGGTGTTGAAGTAAAATGTCAAAAAGAGCGGTTTCGAGAAGACAATCGATTTTTTGCAAGAAGGCTATTATGTGAGAAAATTGCGGAGCGCTTAGGTAAAGAAAATCAGGCAAAAAAAGCGGCCGTTGCAAAACTACGCAAACAAAAAAAACGGCGGAGCGCTAAGGCTAAAAAGAAGGTTCATGAGGAAAAAATGCATCAATCTCTAAAGAAAAAGCTCCGTCTACCTCCTCAAGAAGAGTAAAATCCCCGCTCATATATATAGGCTTTACCTTCTACAATAAGAATGAAGCCAAAATGCTGCAAGCGGCGCGCTTTCAAATGCAGCACATCCTGCACAGCGTTGAGCTGCTGAGTGTGCGTCATATAAAGAGACATCCCCTCTTGTGGATTTTGCAGCACCTCTTCTACAGATTTTTCAATCGATCTATGGGTGTTTTTACCTATAATATAATCTACTGAATCTTCTTCCCAAGGAAGCTCTCCTTCAGACAGCTCCCTCATCAACCTACTCGAAGGAAAGTTTTCTTCCATAGGGTAATCGATGCACTTAAGAATAGGGCTTTCTACCATGGTGACACCTAAAAAACTTGCAAGACAAGAAGAGGGAATAAATGCTCGTTTATTTGGGGACGTAAAAATCCTGATTTTCATCTGAGAGCGCTCTTGTATATAACGAAGCAAAACCATTGTGCTAAAAAAATCGACAAGAGAATCTTCTGTAGGAGGGCTGGTTTGATTTTCAGGACTGCGCATCATAGCGATTTTTTTTTCTGCGACGGTAGATAGTGCATCTATCTGCGTGCTGAGTTTTTGCCGAGCATGACGCATAAAAACTTGAGACTTTTTCCCTTTTACAAGGGTAAGCACTTCTTTTAAAACTCGTAAGTCTAAATTTTTTACATCCTTCAAAATGCCAATTTTCTTCTGCAAAAGGTATGCAGATTTTTCAGCGATGTGGATCATATCTTTAGGAGTATATTCTTTTAGCGTAGGGTATTTTCCAAGAAAATTTTTAGAAAATGATTCGAACAAAACAAATTGCTGCTTACTGGGATACATCCAATAAACGAGCGCAATGATGAATACAAAGGAATAAACGACTTTTTTCATCGCTTTCTACTCCAGAAAATCAGCGTGATAATAAAAATTTTTTTGTGAAAAATCAAGATATTTCTACGATACGAAAAAAATCGGTTTACGGTAATCGCGCTTTGCGTGTTATACAGAAGATATGAAAAAGATTGTGATCCTAGGCGGCGGCTTTGGCGGCGTCTATACAGCCATGCATCTGATTAAAAAATTTCGCTACCGTAAGGACGTGGAAATCATTTTAGTCAATCGAGAAAATTATTTCGTATACCAGCCCATGCTAGCAGAAGTAGTAGGTGGATCTATAGGTATTTTAGATACCGTATCTTCTTTGAGCCGGCTTTTAAAAGGCTGCCGCGTATATGTTCGGGAAATTGAATGGGTTGATCTGGAAAAACAGCAGATTTCTCTTTTACCGAAATATACGCATAAATCCTCCTTGATCCATTATGATCACCTTGTTATTGGTTTGGGCAACGTCACAAACTTCAAAGGATCTTCAGGCTTACATGAACACGCCTTTGCATTTAAAAATTTGTCTGACGCTCTTTCTCTTAGAAACCATATCATTGAAACAATAGAAACCGCTGCATACCAAACAGATCCCGAACTAAAAAAAGCCCTTCTTACCTATGTCGTTGGAGGAGGAGGATTCTCAGGTACAGAAGTGATTGCAGAAATGAATGATCTGGCCCTTCGTTTAGCGAAAAACTACCCCACGATCAATCCAAAAGATATCCGGATGATACTGATCCATAGTAAAAAGCGGCTTATGGATAAAGAAATGCCAAAAACCCTGAGTTTATACGCGGAAAAACTGTTAAAAAAACGGGGCATCGAAATCCGTTTTCAAAGCAAATTAGTTTCAGCCACTCCTAGAGGCGCTATACTAGAAACAGGAGAAAAAATTGCAGCAAAAACAGTGGTCTCTACCGTTCCTTCATCAATCAATCCAATTGTAGAGTCGATGCAGCTACCCAAAGTCCGTGGAAAAATAGCTACAGATGCACAGATGTTAGTCGACGGGTGCACAAATGTATGGGCAATAGGAGACTGCGCTCATATACCTGATATCACAAAAGAAGAGGCCTTTTGCCCTCCCACAGCGCAGTATGCTGTAAGGCAGGGAAAAGTACTTGCGCATAATATTTATGCCTCTATACGAGGCAAACAAAAAAAGGAGTTCCGCTTCAAGTGTTTAGGCATGCTCGCTGCCTTAGGTCATAACAGCGCAGTTGCGGAGTTATTTGGTAAGATCCGCATCTCTGGATTTATCGCATGGGCGCTTTGGCGGGCAATTTACTGGGTGAAACTTCCTGGAATTAGCAGAAAATTGAAGGTGGCGTTTTCCTGGTTTTTAGATAAAGTGGTGCCAATTGAAGCGGTCCAGCTAAAACTTGCCCCTTCGCAAGCAATCGCCTCACTTCATTATGAAAGTGGAGAGGAAATCTTTCATGAAGGAGATACAGGAGATTATCTTTACATCATTGTTAAAGGCAAAGTGGAGATTTTAAAAGGGGAAAAGTTAGAGAAAATTGCCGAGTTAAAAGATGGAGAATTTTTCGGAGAGATGTCTCTTCTCAATGAACGCTCAAGAACAGCCACAGTTCGCTGCATAACAGCTGTAGATGTACTTGCGATCCGCAAGGCAGACTTTGGAATGCTCATTGCTAATTTCTCTGAAATGAAAGAAAAAATCCGCTCTACCGAAGAAGAGCGGATGAAAAAATCCCATTGACTGTCTCTCGATTAAGGGCAAAAGATTGCTCCACAGCAATCTTTTGCAAGCGCTAAAACTGCAGATTCCACTGTAGTAAAGAGCGCTTTTCTTTTGATAACTGCAGCACAGCTACAGCGGCATTTCCTAAAGAAAATAAAGCGGCTTTTTCTACAGGCAAACTAAGCCACTTCATTAAAAGGACCCTAGAAAAATGTCCGTGGGAAAAAACGACCTGATCTTCTGGAAAAGAGGTCAGCATATCAATTACTTCACCTGCTCTTTTTTCTACATCCTCTACAGACTCTCCATTTTTGGCGCCATCTGCAAAAATATTCCAGGTAGGCTCTTCTGCATGAATCTCTTGAGACGTTTTTCCCTCATACGCCCCATAATGCCACTCCATAAGACGGGGATCTTCCTGAATATCTGTAAACCCAGCTAATTGCCCTGTTTCAAAAGCGCGTTTTAATGGGCTAGACCACACTTTTTTGATTTGAGAAGACAAAGAAGCAAAAAAAGGCTGCAGGCTTGCTGCTTGTTCTTTTCCCCTGCTGTTGATAGGAATATCACTTCTACCAGTATGTTTTCCCTCTACATTCCATGCGGTTTCTCCATGGCGAACTACGTATATTTTAGTCATTTGTCCTCCAATGTTGACCACCTGTTAATGTATTTGAGAACATACCACAGGTTTTTTTTCTCTATCCACAAAAAAAAGCGCCGCCATATGCAAAGAGGGCGTGGGATGTAAATCCCACATTTCGAAGCAAAAAAATTGCAAATTTGGAAGATGGGTAATGATTAGGTGATCATTTGCAAGAGATTCTAAAAAACAAACGGCATCTATTTTTACTACTTGTTTTTGTGGCAAAAGGGCTGCATGACTCTCTATGCAAGTATCAGGCAAGTTTCCCATGCTCGCGACAATATGCGCCGTTTCCATACATCGTTGTTTTGGGCTAGAAAAGATCTTTTGGGGATAAGAAGTGGCGCCCATAAGAGCGCTTGCTGCTTTTTCTACCTCTTTTTTCCCCTCATCAGATAGATAGCTATCCCGCATTTTTTTGTTGTACTCTACAGGACCATGTCGCATAAAATAGAGGCGATCACTCAAAATAGACACTCCGACTGCAAACCAAAGACCCATGCATTGGAAAGATTTTTATCTCCTGAAGGGCGGATCACATATTGAAGATTTGGCTCAATATAAAAATAAGGAGAAATCTGCAATTTGTAGTTCCACTCCATACACCCTTCAAATGTTTGCTTTGTATCAAGCTCTTTACTATAAAATCCCCAGCTGGTACCCCAACTGATCCGATCTTCTGGCCGCAGGCGGAACAGTCCTTTTGTTACGACGCCTCCCATGAAAAAGTAGGGAAACGGATTGCGATCTTCTGGAAAGTAAAGAAACGTAAAAAACGGCGCGATTTCTTTTTCATGCGGATCTTTCCATATAAGGCTTTCTTCCAGCTGTACATACAGCTGGTAGTTGCCCCGCACCGTTTCTTTGAGCTGATGATTGGTTTTTCCTGTGGAATACCCACTGCCCACAAGGTAGGTGCCTTTTAGATCCTTGCTGTGCTGCAATAAAAGGCCCCATTCTGTATACAACAGCGCGCCTAAAGAAGGGGTAAAAGAAAAGTATGTTCCATGCGTATCATTCACAAAGATCTCCCGATTATTGTTATAGATACCTGATTTAATGCGAAACCAATCGGCAGGAAAAATCTCTGTATACATCCCCCAAGTACTCACGGGAAATACGCTAAAAAGAAAATTAAAGTTGGGGGTAATCGGATTTCCGTTAAAGGAATTATTCATAAATTCTGCAAACAGCCGAGATACCTGAAAATCCTCGCCTGTATTGATCCTACCAAATTTTAGATAGAAAGCTTTTTCTTTAGAATAGGCAAGGTAAAGATCGACCAACCGGATAGTTTGTGATCCAAACACCTGCTGTACGCTAAATGCGTTGCCAATTTTTTTAGAAGAAAGGCTTGTTCCAAAGCGGAAAGCGCCGCTAATAAAAAAACTCCAACCGGGAAGATCGCACAGCTGAGAAAAATCGATGGTTAAATCTGATCCAATCGAGCTTGCTTGACTAGAGCCATTTTGCCTTCCTCCTATGTTAGCCGCTGCATTGATCACGTAATTACCATGCCAAGAAATTCCATGAGACGCTAACTGCTGCCTTGCCCCATACCAATCTCCTGTCAAGTAGGTGCGGATCTTTTCGTCATTTTCGGTTGCAGCAAATGCATGAGCTACACAAAAAAAGAGGATCAAAAAAAGCAACATACTGCGCATTTTACAAGCTGAATAATAGAAGAATTTGCTACGCTTGTTATCCATAGATGAACCTACACTTTTCTTCTACTGTATGAAAAAATATCTTTATTTTCTTGCTCTTTGTCTACTTTTTTCTTGTAGTGGAAAAGATACTCTCCCGAAAAACTACCTAAAAATTGCGATGAAAGCAGAACCTTGTTGGATGGATCCAAGAAAAGGGGTGAGCATGACCGCATCTCCTATACATGCCATGCTATTTGAAGGCCTTGTTCGGATGAGTTCTAAAGGAGAAATAGAAACGGGGATTGCTGCATCTTATACCGTTTCAAAAGATCGCTGTACCTATACATTTTATTTATCGCCTGAAGCGCGGTTTTCAAATGGAGATCCGATTACAGCGCCTGCTTTTGTCCATAGCTTTAGGCAGATTTTATCACCTGCTTTCTTATCAAAAGATGCGTATTTGCTCTACCCCATCCGTGGGGCAAAAAAGGCGCATCTTCACGGAGGCTCTGTAGAAGAAATTGGCGTCTACGCAAAAAACGCTATGACGCTTGTAATCGAGCTTCATGAGCCTTATCCCCCATTTTTAGAAGTGTTAACATTGAGCTCTTTTGTAGCTGTTCATCAACATACAGATCAACACAATCCCAATTGGTCCAATCAAGCCTCTGAAGATTTCATTACAAGCGGCCCTTTTCTACTAGAATCGTGGAAAAGAGGCTCTGAAATCAAACTGAAAAAAAATCCCTTTTATTACAATAAACAGTCAGTTTTATTAGATGGGATTGCTGTGCAAATTATTCCTAATGAAATGAGCTATCTGCGGCTATTTATGCTAGGAGAAGTCGACTTTATAGGATCTCCTATTTCCCCCTTGCCGGTGAGCGCGTATCCCACTATGAAGAAAAACAACCAAATCCATAGCGTATCTATTGGGGGCACAAAAATTCTTTCCTTCAATGTAGCTAAAAAACCTCTGGAAAACCGTTCTTTTCGCCGCGCTTTAAACTACGCCATTCATCGTAAAGAAATGGTGGATAAACTGACCTACCTCGATGAACCAATTGCCACTCGGGTGATTCCTCCCGCTATCTTCACTGATGATTCTGCGCCATTTTTTGAAGATCATCACACAGAAATGGCCGTTAAAGAATGGAATCAATTTTTAAAAGAGCAAGGCTGGAAAAGCTCTGATGTCCCTACACTTACTTTGACTTATCTCGGCTCGGGGTTAAATGATCTTTTAGTACAACACATCAAAGAAAGCTGGAAAAATACCCTTGGATTATCGGTCCAACTGGAAAAAGTCCCTCTGAAAACGGTACTTGCAAAGATGCAGTCAAAAAACTATGAAATCTGCCTTTGCGCTTACGTAAGTGAGCTTAAAAACCCGATAAATATCTTTGAAAGATTTTTAAGCAAAACCAACCTTCGCAACTACCCTGGTTGGGAAAGTCCCCGTTATACTACTGCATTTCATCGGTGTAAATCCCAAAGCGCCCCAGAAACCCATTTTACAAAACTGGAAAGAGTTCTTATGGAAGAAGTTCCTTTTTCTCCCCTATACCACTATAAATATGCTTACGCCGTATCGAAACGCGTACGCAATATACATATTTCTCCTTTAGGTCACATTTTCTTCGATCAGGTCTGGTTGGACCATACTCTTTGATCTAGAAGGTATCGAGAAAAATGCGGGAAGAAGAAAAAACATCAACCGAATTTTATGCGATACAATCGGATAAAAATCGAAAAGCCCTAAAGTAAAAAGTGCGATTACAGCACAAAAAACGCCGCAATACAACGGATCTTCCGTAAGAAAAAATCCTCGACACAGTAACGGCAACCAAAACCAGCAAAAAACAGCCACCCCTATGATACCTAGTTCTGCAAGAAGGAGTAAGTAGCAGTTATGGACTCGAATAGAATTATCCTCTTCAAAACGGGACATAGCAGAAAAATTCTCCAAGCCTACTCCAAATAAAGGACGCCTTAAAATCATGCGAATAGAAGCATTTTGCGCTTGTATCCTTTCCCAGTTAGAAAAGCAGGCAACCTTTGAGCGGTTCACAACGCCCCCCCGGTAAAGAAGCTCAGGTAAAAAGCCGATATAACAAAACGCCCCTATACCTACCAAAGTAGCAATTTGCCGGTAATCTCTTTTTTGCAGGGAAAACCATAGAACACCCATGCAACCCATCGTCAACAAACCCGCCCTTGAAAATGTGGCAAAAAGAGCAAAGATCTGCACAAAAATAGCTGCTAAAACCAGGCGTTTATTCTTTGATCTATCGTAAATAGCTAAAGAAAAAATCACGCCGCATACTAAAAAACCGCTGAGTACATTGGGGTGATCAAATGTACCATAACTGCGAAACATCCCTTGAGAGGGTGTAAAAGATCCCAAGGATAAAGCCCAAGAAGTGCACCCCTCATAAATACGAAAAACCCAGTTAGAAAAACTGGAGATCGTTCCTTTTGGCTCACCTAATAACCGAAAACCAAAAAATCCCCTTGAAAAATACTGCAAACAAGCAACCCCTCCTTGAAAAGTGGAGCATGCAGCAAAAAACGCGCAAAAGCCCTGGAGCATCTTTCTTGTGCCTAGTTGCAAGCAGCATAGCTGCAAAGCAAAAAAGCTACATAATACACTACACCAAAAAAAACCGATTAACGCGTGATACGCATGTATAGGTAAAGGAGATACATACCAAGAAATATAGATACTCAATCCAGCAAGGCCTAGCTTAAAAGCTAGGATCATTTGCTCTTTAGAAAACAGTATGTTTCGATACAAAAAAGCTACATACAAAAATAAAGCGATAAGGCAAAAGTCGCTCACGCAAAAATGAATCGCTTTAATCACCTCTTCTGCAGAAGAGGTGTAAAGCCGCATCATTGAGCGGTGCGCTTTATTAATTTTAGGCTCAAATAAAATGAGAGCAAACAAAACAAGGCAAATTGAGGAAAAACGCTTCACTATTGCAACGACCAAAAATGAAAGCTTATCAACATACCAGGCATTTTGCCTTATTGCAAATGCTCTTCAAGGTTTTTGATATCTTTTTCTAAAACTTGGTAGTCTTGATTGAGCTCAACAGGATCTTTCGACTCAAAATCTTGATGGAACTTCTGATAATCCTTATCTAATCTCTTTTTTGCGCTTTGGAGCTTTTTCGATCTACAGGCTTCTTGCGCTGTTTCACTCATGATTCTCATGGCTTTATCCATGACGCTTTTAAACTCTTGTAGTTTCTGGGTGTTTTTGGGATCAGTTTCGTGATATTCCTCTAAAGCGCTTCGAAATAACTCAGCGCTTTTACGAAATTGTTGTACTTGCTGTATCTGGGGATTTTCCCCTGCTTTTCCAGCTCCTGAAGACGGTTCCATAGCAATTTACCTCTAGGTTCATTTCAGCTATACAATATTTTTCTAGGAAAAGAAAAGAAAAAATTTATACACTCAAAATTTAACAAAATCGATACCGTATGCATACATTTTTTCTTTTTCTTGTAGCTTTTTTACCCTTTCTTGCATTTTGTAATGAAGACTCTTTTACCATTTCACCAGCAGAAATTGAAAAACAACTGCAAGATGCAAATGAGGAGTTTGCTCGAGCAAAAAGTAATTTTGCTCCCTGGTATTCAGGGCCTTTACTGACAGGATCGGCCCATACAATTCCTGTAGGAAAAGTCAATACCCAGCCCTATATTTTTGTGATCGACAACCACTCTCGTTATAGCAACAACCGAAAAAGCAGATCGATCGATAACCTTGTTGTCATCAACCCTCTCAATATTTTGCAGTTTGGGCTATGGCCTAACGCAGATTTTGTCATTACTTTAGGCGGCGTTTACCAAATACAAAACCAGGTTTCTGGAGGGGGATTTTCTGATGTAGAGGTAGAGCTTGGCCTGCAGTTAGCCGAAGAGGGTCTGTATACACCTGCTGCAAAGATGTACGCCGTACAAAGTTTTCCTACAGGAAAATTTCAAAAAAGCAGTCCAAGAAAACAAGGTCTGGACTTAAGTGGAAACGGCTCTTTTGTCACCTCTTTATCTTTCAATACCTCAAAAGTAGTTTGGTGGATTTTTAACCGGCCCATGAACCTTCGTCTAACCCTGTTGTTCGATGTATACACATCGCCTATCAAAGTGAAGGGCATCAACGCTTATGGAGGCGCTGAAAATACGAAAGGAACCATCACCAAAGGCCATGAATACAAGTTGAACTTTGGATTTGAAGGAAGTCTATCTAAAAAGCTATCTACTGTATGCGATGTGGTTTACACCTACTCTGACGCTTCATTTTTTCAAGGCTCTTCGGGCACAAACCAAGACGGCTCCATTCCCATTAACGGCTCTTCTTCTAGTGATATCTTAAGCATTGCTCCAGGTCTGGAATACAATTTTGACGCAAATTCTGGGCTAGTTGCAGGTATGTGGTTTTCAGTTTACGGAAGAAACGAAAACGACTTTATCGGAGGGATCTTGACCTATCAGGTAACTTTTTAAAACCTGTCTTTTCTCTTATTGATTAAAATAGAAAGGCCGCTCTTTTCTTAAAGTGAAAAGAGCGATGAGCACTAAAAAGATGCTTAGCACATCAAAATTGCTGTACCAATACAAGGCACTGAACTCATAGCACCAAACATAGTTTGGTCGGCAACTGATGAAATTTCTTGAAAATCCACCTCTAAATCTGGTAGTTCCCGAAACTGCGCATCTAGCCTTAAATCATTTACTTGTAAAGACATATAAAACCTCCTGTTAAGTTTATAAATAATTTACAGTGTTAAAATAATTTTATGCCTCAATTTAGTCAACTTTTTTTTCTAGACATAAAATGTACATGCCCGTTATATAGAGATGATTTTTTTATGATGTAGAGCATGCGGAATTTAAGATTATTAGTAGGCATCACAGGGTCAGTAGGTGTATTAAACATGCCTATTTACTTGCCAATATTGAAAGCGCATTATCCTAAAATGAAGGTTGCTTTAACCCATTCTACTTCTCGATTCATTACCAAAGAAGCTATAGCAGTACTTGTAAATGACGTATATTCTGATCTTTTCCCAGCTTCTAATGAAAAAGGGGGTTCGTACATAGAATTAGCGGATTGGGCAGATTTAATGGTGATTTTACCTACAACCGCTAATTTCATAGCCCAAACCGCCAACGGTTTTGCTGATACGCTTTTAGCTGCTACTGCCTTATCACATACCCAACCTATAATTTTTATACCCAATATGAATAAGACCATGTGGAACAATCCTGCTTTAAGAAAAAATATAGCGCTTTTGCAAGACTATGGTCATAAGATCGTTCCGTTTGTACGGCAAAAAACCTTCGAAGTGTTTACTAAAGATCTAAGGGAGGAGTTTTGTATGCCTCCTGTAGATGCAGTGATTCAGTTAATCAATGAAGAAGCAAAAAATAGAATAAAACTGGAAGACGCAAAATGACCAATACCTTGATTAAAATTTGCAAAGTAAAAAAAAATTACGGCTCTCATAAAGTCCTCGAAAATATCGATTTTCAAATTGACGAAGGCTTTACTTACGGATTACTAGGTATAAACGGGGCGGGCAAAAGCTCGTTCATGCAGCTCTTAGCAAGTCTACATGCCCCTTCTTCTGGAGAGATTTATTGGAACAACAAATCAATCGCTTCACAGATCACAGACTACAGAAGATTTATCGGTTATTGTCCTCAGGAACAAACACTCGAGACCAACCTGACTATAAAACAAATACTACAATTCCAAGGTAGGTATTACGGGTTAAACAAAAAACAATCGAATAGAAAAGCAGAACAGTTAATAGAAGATTTTGACCTACAAGATTACACAGACACATTTCCTTTTGTCTTATCTGGAGGATCTAAACAACGGTTTATGATTGCAAAAACTTTGATGCATTCACCGAAATTTTTGATACTAGATGAGCCTTCTGTAGGGCTCGATATCATTGCCAGAGATAATTTATGGAAAAAACTTTTAGATTTAAAACAACAAGGGGTGACATTGCTGTTTTCAACACATTATCTACAAGAAGTGGAAAATTACGCAGATCATCTTTTGATATTACATCAAGGAAAATTAGAAGGAGTGAAAACGGTAAAATCGCTTCAGGGGAATCTAAAAGAAACACATTTTGAATCTGCACTTGCACAACTGTTATCTGGAGAAACCATATGAACAAGTCTTGGAACTGTTTTTTAGCTTTAATTGGAAAAGAAATATTTCTTTTTTCAAAAGAAATCCGAAATAAAGTAATAGATTCATCTATTTTGCTTCTTACAAGTGTGGCTGTTTTCGGTTATTTTATGAGTTTTTCCGGCCTGAATCCTAATTATGGAGTTTTCTTTTTTGTAAGCTCAATCGCTTCTTTTGGAATCTACGAGGTTCTTTGGAAAGCAACTGTACTTGCTCAAGACATTATGGATAAAAAAATACAAAATTACCTTGTACTTCCTCTAAAAGCTTCTTTTATATTTTTGGCTATTGCACTTTCTTGGTCACTTACACTACTTCTACAAATGAGCATACTAATTCCTATAGGAAAATTAATTTTATTTAATAAATTACAACTCTCAAACTTTATTTCTATGAGGTTTTTCCTCATTTTTTTTGTTTCGAACGTATTTTATGGTGCATTTGCTTTATGGATCGCTAGCTTAATTCGAGATTTACGAAGTCTTTCATGGATAGGAGCAAGAGTAATTACACCATTATTGATGTTCAGTTGTTATTATTACACTTGGCAAAGTGTGCATACTATTTCTCCATCTCTTGGATATCTACAATTATGCAACCCCTTGGTATATGCAGTTGAAGGAACAAGAGCTGCGGTTTTAGGCCAACAAGGTTTTATCAATTATTGGATTTGTTTAGGTATTCTGTCGATCACTACTACACTGCTTTTGGTAAGCGCGATACACCGCTTAAAAAAAAGGACTCATGCAATCTAATATTCCAACAAAAACTGTGCTAAAAATAGCAGAAAAACTGGCTAATCCCGACTATATCCACAAGGTATCGACAGCTCCTAAAAATACTTTTTTCAACAAAACAACCCATCCTTGGAACCCGTTCTCTCTGGATTTTGGCTACCCGGCTTTGATCATTTTTTTTTCAGAAATAAACGCTATTTTCCCAGATAAATTATGGGTAAAAGCCCGCAATCACTATACACAAACCATTATTCACGAATTGAAATCTCTAGGTTATCATTCAATTTCTTTATCTCATGGATTAACAGGAATTGCATATGCTTTGTGGATTGCTTCTCTAAAAGATGAATCTTATAAAAATTTACATACAAAAATACATCATTTACTTCTTTGTAAGTTTCAAACCGTGACTACTCCAAATGTAAAGAAAAGTGGATACACTTCATATGATTTGCTATGCGGAATATGCGGCTATATAAGTTATCTATTAAATTTTACTCACGAACCTTTCTCTGTAGAATTAATCAAGAAGTTTTTAACAATAATTGTACAAATCTCTGGCCCTCTAAAAATTGAATCACAAACCGTTCCCGGTTGGTTAAACCCACCCGATTTCTTTTTAGATCTACCTACTGAAGTCGCTCAAGAATTTCTAAACCTCTACCCTCAAGGTTTTTTTGATTTAGGAGTGGCCCACGGCATATCTGGCTATTTGTCTACTCTAGGAAAATCCTTATTATGCGGCATAGAAGTACCAAAACAGGTGGAATCCATTTTATATATTATTGATTGGCTTAAAAACACAAGACAATCTGTAGCTTCAGTTCCAAAAGTCTGGCCCAGAAGATTTGGATTTAATCCATCAAAATCAACTATCTTTGAAAGTAAATGTGATTTTTATTTTGACGGATGGAGCTACGGAGCACCTGGAATTTACAACTCCATACTTTTAGCCGCAAAAGCTCTTAAAAACGAACCATTGAAAAGGTATTGTGTAAAAGAATTCATACAGCAGATACCTAGAATCAAATGTTATAATTATCATAAACAACTATCATTTTGCTATGGAGCTGCGGGAATTTTATCTATAGCTCATCAATTTTTATCATTAGATAAATCTGAGGAAATTTCTAACCTTAATGATTTTTTATCTCACAAAATCATCAATGAAATGGATGACAGCGCCCCTTTTGGATTAAAATGTATCCCTTTATCTGTAAACCCGCGTACAGCAACACCAATCAATAACTTCGGATTAATTTCGGGGGTTATAGGCATCTTACTTAGTTTATTAATGCCATATAAGAATAATAATTGGCCCGCTATTTTCATGTTGAGGTAATCATATGTACAAGTGTTCAGACTGCTTTATGGTTCGTATTGCAAACTTACCTCTAGACACAAAAAACACCATCGATTTTGACGACCCAGACGCAATTTTCAAATTTTATGAAACGCAACCAAAATTCCAAGAAGCTATTGCTATTGCAAGTCCAAGCCTATACAAATCCTTAAAAAAGGGTTCTAGTACAAAAGACAAAAAGCAATTAGCTTTTAGCTTAATTAAGTATATCCTTCGCATGACTAGTAGAACCACTCCATTCGGACTGTTTTCTTCTGTTGCTTTGGGCTCGTTTGAAAGCACTACTTTTCTAGATATAGAAACAGAAAAAATGAAGAAAAAAGTCTGGTTTGATTCTGGAGTCATTACAAAAATCCAAAAGCTTTTAACATCGCCACTTGTTGATAAAAATCTATTGTATGTTATGCGAAACCCACAGCTAATATATAGCGAACAAAGAGTATTTCTATATGGGAATAACGACGCAAATAACACACATCGCTCTATAAAAAAGACAGAATTCCTCTTAATATTATTAGAAATCTCAAAACACTCAATAAAATATCAGGATTTAAAAAGAAAAATAAGTGAACTATTTCCTAAGACGGGGATAGATCAGATAGAAAATTATCTTAAAATATTAATAGACAAAAGATTTTTGATAACTGAATTCGAAGATTTTTTCCAAATAAAACATTCTCCTGAAATACTTATTAAGAAATTACAAAAAATAGACAAAGAATCCTCTGTTTTATTCGAAGCTTCAAAACAACTGAAAATGTATGAAAAAGGCGCAAAGATATGCTTGTATCAATTAAGAAAAAATTTAATTGGCTGGCAAGAAAACACTACAAATGCTTTACATATAGATAGCTATTACCCGAAAACAAAATTTACTCTATCCAAAAACGTGCAAACAAGTCTATGTAATGCGGTTAGTGCGTTCATAGGCTGTTTTAGTAAAGATCATTTAAAGGATACAAAAGAAAATTTTAAGCATTTTTTTATTGAAAAATTTGGATTACACAAGGCCTGTAGTTTAGGAGAACTATTACCGTGGATTCGACCGCATCTAATAGAAGCAGAAAAAACCTTAAAAAAAAATTCATTAATGAACCTATGCCTTTCTGAATTACAAGGCAAAGAAATAGATTTAAAAAAAATTATTTCAAAATCTCCGGAATTTTTTCATAACTCCGAAGAGTCTCTACCGTCTATTGATGCGCTTTTCGAATTACAGGCTTCCTCAGTGAAAGAAGTAGATCAAGGTAATTTTCAGATTTACCTTAAAGGATTAACATCATTTTTAGGCGCTACAATGGGACGATTTTGTTACCTTTGGGATAAACAGAAGGTAGACCAGCTCAGAGTTACTCTTAATCAAAATTCTGAAATGCTATCACCTCTAATTCCTGTGGAAATTGAGCCCTATCCAGAACAAATGCATCAAATGAGTATAGGCATAGGAGCGCGTTTAAGGCGCTTTAGATTGCCATTATATTACCATAAACCAAGCCCTGATACATTGAGTCTAGATGATATTATCATAAAAGCCTTACCAGATAGAGTTTGTGCATATTCAAAATCTTTAAAAAGAGAGTTACATTTTGTTGTAGGAACGGCAATATCTATTCGCTCCTTACCTTTAACAATACGATTTTTATTATTCTTATCTAGCTATCAAGTAAATCCAATTTCTCTACTAACAGATACTGCATTAGTTGAGAATACGTATATGCCTCAAATTAAGTATGAAAATGTAATTCTATCTCAGGAAAAATGGTTAATAGATTATTCAACACTGAATATAACAAAAATTGTCAATTTAGATGAGATTCAACATGCTTTTGAAAAAAAACTGAATAAATGTAATATTTTTGGAAAATTTACTCTTTCCTTTTTTGATAATGTATTACATCTTGATCGGAATATTAAATCGCACATGACCATTGCATCAGCAGAGCTTATGAAAAACAAAAAGCTAGTGCTGTCTCGCGCCTTAATCAATCCACATCATAATTTAATAAAAGACGGGAACAACAAGTTCGCTTCAGAATTTGTTGTACCATTAGTGTTTTCAGGTAGAAAAAAAAAGCTCATCCCTGAAAAAAATTTTTCAGCAAGTACAAGTATTGCAACATCGGCTATTTTCCCAGGAGATGAATGGTTATTTATGAAATTATTTTTTCCTGAGGAACAGGTGAATTTCATTCTAAAAAACCACATATTTCTTTTTATGGATAAACTAAAATTAAAATATCCAATTTTAAAGTGGTTTTATATCAATTATCAAGAGGAAAACTTTCATTTGCGTTTACGAATAAAAGCTCTACCCTGTTTATGGGAAAAGGGTTTATTTTTTGAGGTGCAAAATTATATGAAACAACTTTTTAAAAAAGAAATTATTCAAGATATGCAAATCTGCCTCTACGAAAGAGAAGTAGAAAGATACGGAGGACCGGATGCAATCAATGCAGCAGAAAAAGTATTTTATGCTGACAGCATTTACTGTAAAAAGATACTATCTCATTCAGAGTGGTCACTGCCTCTTCCATTTATCGTAAGTTTTTCCATTCTAAATATTTTATACGCTTTTGCCCCAAATAATGAGTCTGCAAAAAAACAACTCCTATCCCCCCCTGAAAAAAAACACTATCTAGCAGGCATTCGTAGTTTTTCTAAACAAGCACAAAAATATGCTATTTTTTTATTTACACAATCAGACGATTTTTATCCTGACCAACACGAATTAATCATCTTGCAAAAAGCACTCCACGAGCAAAAAAAAGCTCTTGTCTGCTTTGCAAAAGTCATAGAACAAATCGAAAGCAACGGTTCTTTATCATGTACCAAGAAAGAAGTGATCAACAGTCTCATACATATGCACTGCAATAGACTACTGGGAATTCGCCATAATCTAGAAGAAAAAGCACGTATACTCACCCAGTATCTGCTCGAAAAAAGATCATTTAATCACCATTTAACATTAAACCAATTGCAAAAGAGTACAAATTTATGAGTTACAAAAGTCTTTGTTCTGAATTTTATGATCTTACCAAGCCAACTCCTACACCCAAAGAGTGGCACTTTTACAATAATTTAGTAAAACAATATGCAGGTCCCTGTCTAGAAGCTATGTGTGGATCTGGGCGGCTACTTCTACCTTTGTTAGAACAAGGATATGAAGTAGATGGAGTGGACAATGCGACAAATATGCTGAAGCTTTGCAAAACTAAGTGCTCTGTACGCTTTCCTAAATTAAACCTTTTCGAGCAAAACTTAGAAAACTTAGAATTACCATATAAATACAAACTTATTTTTATTTCTATAGGCTCATTCCAACATATAAAAAAAATCGATGAAGCAGTTATTTCTCTAAGAAAATTACATGATCATTTGTCACCAAACGGCACATTAGTGATAGAAACTTTTGCAAAAGAAAATCTTATACCAGATAATCCCAAAAGCCCACTAGCATTTAAATGGAGATGTAATTCTAAAAAAGGCTACGAAATTATTAATAAATCTATAGCTCAATTCATTGAACCAAATCTTATTCTAAACCAAATGCAATACGAGAAATGGGAAAACGGGCATCTACAAAAAACAGAAAAAAATGCATGGCATATCAGAGCTTACGAAGAAAAAGAAATGAAACAGATGTTATCTGAGGCAGGATTTAACTCTATTACAATTGCTCATAAATCTTTTGAATATAACCCACATGCTATAATTTATTTTGCAAATCAACAATCGAAATACATATAGAAAATGACCAAGGCCTTTCGATTAAAAAGGTTGACTCAAGATGACTATATCAATTTAGCACCTTTAAAAACTTTGAAGATGTAAGACTGTTTTCAAGAATGTTTGTGCTCTTATTGTTGAAAAAGTTAAGAGAACCTAAGTCCAAACTTTTTTCAATTAGCAATCACTTATCCATATATTGTATTTGTAGACATATTGTGATACTACCTATTAAAAAATAAGATTCTATCATCTATTTCATCCTCTTTCTATAGGGATATTTAGAGAAATAACAAAATGAGTAGTATAGTAGACTCTTTTTAAAATGAAAGCCTTATGAGAATCGTTTTCTTTAAACAGTAGTTCACCTAGAATTTTACCTATGAGCACTTTATCCGTTCAACGTACTTCTTTTTTACCCCAAGAAAAATGGGATGAGATCAAAGCATATACACTTGCAGAAACCTGCTCTACTGGGGTTTTTCTGGGGATTTCTTCTTTTTTCACAAGAAATCTTGGCCACTTAGTACTTCTGAGTAACGGCGCTACTTTTTTGATTACTATTATTGCGATAAGAGTACTCTGCGCTTTTGCAGAGCACTACTCCTCTCTTTATTCATGGAAGCTAAAACCACAAGCTGTACGGCAGATTTTTCTTATTGCTAGTGGGTGCGTTTCGATGGCTTTTGGCACCTACTCAACGGGATTATTCCTTTTAGGACAAATTGGACATGCCATTTCTGCTAAAACGTTATTTCATACGCAGGTGCATATTCAGGTGCAGCCTTTAAGAGGAGCGAAAACTTTATATCAAATGAATAAGCTCAGCTATTTGGGAGGACTATTTGGGGGTAAAGTAGCGCGTATGATCACCATAATTGCGGGCCCTTTATTTGTGCTTTTATTTACTGTCGCTTGTTTTACCGCAACATCTTACCTAAAAAAAGGGAAAAAGCACCTTTGCCAAGAAAGCATCGGCGAGCAGTTAGAGTCGCTTGCAATTGCCGCATTATGGCAAGAGTTTTCTATCGTCATGCCTCTTTGGTTTTATCCTAAGAGTAGTGGGCACTCTGATTATAAACTACTTTGGTCAAAATATGGAATGCACCCAGCTTACGCCGCTTTTTCCCTTATTGCTTTACCTTTCCTACTTACCCATCTAACATGTAAATCTGTTGATGAGAAAAAACAACATGAATCTTGATTAATCCCAGTAAGAGTCTCCATAGGAATAGAGCAGCTGCTCCCCTTTTTTTATCCCACGGCTTCCTGCAGTAAATACAATTCTAGGTCCCTCAGGTAAATACAGCTCCCAAGGAATCACGTTTTTCGCATCATCATCTTCATCTGCATGATTCATAAACCTAGACCAATTGCCGTGAGATGCTCCATTGATGGCATACTTTGGAAAATCTGTGATCACAAAAGTACTATCATTTTGCTGTTTAATATCTGCATCAAATGTCAAAAGCCCCGCGTAATGGGTAATCGTTTTGTAAGGAGGGATAGCGCATTTGGCAAACACGCCGTAGCCCATGGTTTTTCCAATATAACGGATGGAAACCCAGTTCCTGGTAAATGCATCAGAAGACTCTGTAGCAATTCTTCTCATAAACCTTTTTAAAGCAGCTTTTCTCGTTTTTGATAAATCGTCGCTATGCCGTTTTTGGAATTTACCCCAGTCTTTAGAAAAGTTTTTTTTGCATTCATCTGCAATCACTACGTCCGATAGATAAACAATCGGCGTTTTGATTTGAAATGAATCTAAGTAGGTAGGATCGTGAGTTGATTTTCGCATAAGTCCCTTTTTTTTCAGGTGATAGCGCAAATACCTCCTGGCGTCAAGACCTAATTTTCTAAGATGATAGTAGGATACTAAGGAAAAGCTGCATGAAAAAATGACAGCAGCTTTACAAACCATTTTGTAGATGATAGGAGCAAAAATGCCTACTTTTTGAAAAGATACTGCTGAAGGAATTGAGCCATCTGACCGAAGCGCTCCTGGCAATCTAGATCATGCTTAGCATATAGCTTACATTTTTTCTCAAAGATGCGCAGTAATTCTGACTTAGGATCCTGTTTTTTTCCTTCCGTTGCCGATTGAAAAAAAGAAGTGATCGTAGAAAGCAGCTCTTTTATCTCTTTTTCATCTAATTCTTGATGCAAAAAACATCCTACCAATAGTTCTGATACGATTTCTTTACAAAAACGTAACTTCTTACAATCCTCATCTTTGCAAATATCCACAATCAAGTTTTTTCTAATTGGATTTTGATTACCATCAATAGATTTCTGAAGGTGCTTTAAGCTATACAGCGCTATGATATATTCCAATGCATAACGATCCGCCATGAACTGAAGGTGAGCAAGTAATTCCTGATCTGGCGTAGGTATTCCCCTCCGAAAAAAAGTTCTCAATTTATTTGCAAAAATGAGACCGAACTCTTTTTTGCTTCGGCAAATCGTAGATAGAGAAGAAGTGGTCTCTAACTGCATTGTTCTAAATATAGTGCTAACAAAATTAAAAATTAGATCAACAATTACCTTGTTTTCTTCCTTTCCTTGGGCAGTAAGTTGCGTCTCTTCTACAGGAACGCATTTAGCAAAGTAGCCCTCCTCATAAAAAGTCTGTAAAAATCCAGTGCATAGCTCGCTAACTTGAGTTTTGAAAGAGGATACCCTCTTATTTACAAATCCTTGCTGTTTCTGATACTTACCCTCTTTTTCCTCTTTTAGGGAGGGGCTAATTCCTGTTCCTTTTAAAAAAGCGCCCACTGCATCTATACAAATTGAGTTCGCTTGCGGGAACTGGTCGAATAAAGCAATTTTTTCCATATGCCTATGGTACAGTGATTCTGAGGGGAAAAAAGTTTTTTGTGCATTTAAAAAAAGCGTCTTCGTAGATGATGATTGCAAATTTGCCTTTAGAAGGTAATAGTGTAAAACATCAAATACAAAATCTTTGTGCACCTCTTTAGAAAAGTCTGAACTTTTACAAATTTCACCTTTGATTATTTTTTGCAGGATCGATTTTCGAAAAACATTGCGTACTTTTTCTTTTCCTACTTGCGTGTCTTCTTTTTCTAAACGCCTCCTATTAATAAAGTCATAAGGGCACTTGATTGAATGGTACTCAACGAAAAGCACAAGATAGGCAAATAATTTTTTTTCTGGACCCTTAGGATTTGGGTAATGCTTTTCGATCACTCGTTGCAATGTAGGAGCAATGTGTTGCTTATTTTCGTTAAGATGATGGAGACAAAGGTTGCCTTCTTCAGGTATATTAAGAATAGCTCGATGCAAACGATGTATCAACTGCGTAACTAGTCCACGAAACTGCAAAGACTCACATTCAAAGGCAAAAAATACGTGACTAAGAGGCAAATTGTGGCGCTTGAATCGCGTTAAAAAATTCTTACATATTTTCTCTATACTTCGAGTATTTTTTCTCTTTGTAAGAGACTGCTTTAAATACTCAAATGAAACCAACCATACTTTTGAGCTAGAACAAGCATAAAGCTCGCCATCTTCACCGATTTCTACGTCAGCTGATGCCAATAAAACGCGCCCTTCTCTAAGGCCCAGCACAATAACGTAAGGAGTATCTTTACCTCGCGTTGGAAATGCCACAGGAGTTTTCTCTTTTTCGAAAAATGGTTTTAACTCCTTAATATTCTGACTCTTTCTTAGTGCTTTTTCGAGAGTCTTTTGCCTTTTACTTGAAATAAGCACTTTCTTAAAGCCTTTCTTAAAGACGTTTAATGTACCTGTATATTGCGTAGAAGGGTCTTTCACTAAAGAAAAAATCAAATTCAAAAGGCCCGTTTTTTTAGAAAACTTGTAGCTAAGGATTTTTATAGCCACTGTGTTTACAGGGTTTGTTGTTTGGCCGCTTATTGGACCGTAGGGCCAGTAAAAAACGCCATCTTTACACCGCGGCTTTTGAGCAGGTGTTGTATACATTGATATCTTATAAATAGGTTTTTCTTGATTAAATGCCCGCTCCTATTCACGAAGCACTTTTCCACCTGTTGCCATTATGTTTCGTAACTTATGAATAGGTGGCAGACCTCGTAAACTCTTATGATCTTCTTTCCTTTCTAATGTTGTACTCCTAAAAGGCGAAATAGGCTGCATAAATGGCTCCCTGGTTTATGTACTGTATATGTATTTAGGGGGAACATTTTACTAGTAGATAATAGAAAAAATCAATTTGATTTAATCCACATATATAGATATAAAAAAAATATGCGTCTTAAAAGAACAATAGGCCCTTGGGGCATTTTATTTGCATCTGTTGGAAGTGTGATTGGAGCGGGATGGCTTTTCGGTACTTTTTTTGCTGCTATAATCGCAGGTCCAGGAGCGGTTTTTTCTTGGATATTGGGCGGCTTTTTGATGCTGATTGTAGCGTTTACATTTGTAGAGCTTGCTACGATGCTGCCTGTAGCTGGAGGCGTTGCGCGGTTTTCACATTTTTCTCATGGAACGCTGGTTAGCTTCACTATGGGCTGGTGCGGATGGCTTGCTTCTCTTGTGGTTGCTCCTATTGAAACAATGGCGCTTTTACAATATGCATCGAATTACCTTCCCTGGCTTGTCATAGAAACGGGCGGCTCGCATGTGTTAAGTGTGTATGGGATGATCGCTGCAGCAATTATTTTATGTATCACCTGCATCATCAATTATTTAGGAGTGCATTGGGTAAGTAAAACCAATATAGGTATTGTCGCATTTAAGATTGCTATACCTACTTTAACGGTGGTTGCACTTGCCCTTTCCTCATTCGAGATACAAAACTTCACTTCGAAGGGTTTTTTACCCTACGGATGGAAAGGCGTGGTAGCGGCTATGCCTTCTGCAGGCATTATCTTTTCTTTTGTAGGATACAATGCAGCAACCCAGCTTGCAGGCGAAGCGAAAAATCCTGGTAAAATGATTCCCATAGCGATTGTAGGATCGTGCATTTTAACCATGGTTTTATATGCCCTTTTACAGATCACTTTTATCGGAGCGGTAGAGCTAAATAGCGCATGGCTGAATTTAAGCTTCACCAACGATAACGGACCTTTTGTAGGTATTGCAGAAACTTTAGGATTATATAGCTTGGTGATTTTGCTATATGCAGATGCCGTGATTTCTCCTTTTGGAACCGCTCTAATTTACACGTCATCATCTGCTAGAATCAACTACGCTATGAGCTTCAATGGGTACATGCCTAATTTTTTGAAAAAACTGACAAAAAGAGGCGTTCCTATCAACGCTTTGATCATGAATTACTGTATTGGCTTAATCCTATTTTTACCTTTTCCAGGTTGGCAAAGTATGGTCAAGTTTTTAGTCTCCTCTGTTGTTCTTTCCTATGCAGTAGGGCCTATTGCGTTGATCGCTCTTCGAGAAAAACTCCCCAACCAAAAGCGGATTTTCTCTGTTCCTTGCGCTGAGCTTTTTTGCTTAGTTGCATTCTACATTTGCAACTTACTTGTATTTTGGTCTGGATGGGCAGTGCTGTCTAAGCTACTGTTTTCCGTATTTCTAGGTTACTGCTTTTTATGGGTATACAGAAAAAAGTTTGCCCACATCGATCTATATTTAGGAAGCTCTTGGTGGATTTTCCCCTATCTGATTGGACTGGGCATTTTATCTTATTGCAGCTCATTTGGTGGCGGGCTTGGTCTTATTTCTTTTGGAATTGACTTTCTTTGCGTAGCGCTATTTTCCGGGCTGATCTTTTACCTTGCAAAAAGCCAGGCTTTAGAAGGCGAAGACGTCAAAGAAATGCTAAGCGGCGTTGTCGAAATTAGCCATATAGAAGTGGACTGTTTTAAGGAATAAACCGGTCTTCTGCAATATGAAAATACGCCAATACCTCTTGGTTTTTGGCTCTTGCTTCTTTACCTAAATTAATTTTTTTTCCGCTTTGTAAAGTCTGTATATGAAAAGTCTCTTCAGACTATTTA
This sequence comes from uncultured Chlamydiae bacterium, assembly GCA_937899275.1. GTDB lineage: Bacteria > Chlamydiota > Chlamydiia > Chlamydiales > SM23-39 > CALBPE01. Next base: position 20,723 of record CALBPE010000096.1, on the reverse strand, counting down.
ATAGCGATGAGCTGCTGGATGGACTACTCTTGCTTAGAGCCGATTTTTACTACTTCACAATTTTGTAGATCTTGGTAACCTACATTCACAGGATGTGCGAGTACCTTGCGTAAATACAACGTATCTTTTGCATCGTTTGCATCTTGAAAAGAATCGAATACAAGCCCTGCATAAATGTAATAGCTAAGGCGCGCATGAGAAGGTGTATGGTTAAATGCCTGATGAATCGAAATATGCAGATCTTTACGGATCTGATTGCGAAGAATTTGTAATTTTACAGTATCGCCTAAGTGTTTTTGCAAAAACACATAGAAAAAAAGATCTTTTCTTGCACCATCTACATAGATTGATCCATCGTTATTTAGAGGAATATCATCGATTCTTGTCAGAATATCGCCTTCTTGCAGCTCTTCATAATCTGCTGCATCTACGATCATCACGCCTGTTGTTTCATCGTTTAGGTCTAAATAGCGCCTTAGGTCTGGGTGAATTAACGGTTGAAATGTCATACCTAATCTAGGAAATCCTTGGTATTTACCTTGACTTGCCTCTCGTAAAAAATGCTTTACTAAAGATGTAGGAATCATAAAACAGATATTATCTACAGCAAGCCCTCCGATTTTTCCAAATGCTACGCCAACGACTTTACCGTGGTGCACTACAGGCCCGCCGCTATTGCCCATATTTACAGCAGCATCAATTTGAATCGCAGATAAGTACGCGCCAGAATGTTGGTATACTTTATGATAAGAAGAAGAGACAATGCCTTTTGTATAAGATAAGGTGTGATACGGTAATGGAAACCCGATCACCGTTACTTCATCACCATCTTGCACCTCAGCAAAAGATACAGGCTCGCTATATCTGGCAAATTCTGGATCATCTACTTGTAAAAGGGCGAGATCGCAATCATCTCCTATCACCTTGATGATCGCCGGATAACTTTTAGTAGAGCCGGGCAGCTTTACCCGAATATGCGTCGCATGAGATACCCCATGAGCATTCGTCACAACTTGATTTGAAGCGACGACAAATCCACTTGCCATACCTCTTCCGATGGATGAAGACTCCCAAGGCTCTCCTGTGTACATCTGTAAATGGGTTTCTACCTTGACGACAGATTTATCTACGTTGATCGAAAAAAGAAATAGAGGAAATAAAGCAGTGATAAGAAAAAAAAACCGGTTCATAGGACCTCTTTAGGATGGAAAAAGTTTACTTTGTAAGACCCCGTATTTTTTTAAGATCTTGAGATGGGACTGTTCACTGCGTGTCTTATCCAAGACGAGAAGCTCTCCCCTAGCTGTTCGAATAGTATGCATCTCTTCTGAATTATCTTTCAGGGCTTTTTCTACTTCTTGAAGAGAAGAGATTTTTATTCCATTAACCGATTCGATAAGAGCTCCAGCAACTCTTGCATAATCTGCATTGACTTCATCGACTAAAACTTTACTGAGAACGATCCAATTTTCTCCTGATAGGGCAATGGAGCATTCTTCTTCTAGTTCATGTAAAGGCTGAAAAACCAGTCCTGCATAGATCAAATAGGAAGGAGGCTGCCTAAATACATGCTCCTGACTTTTATCTTGTAAAGGTACATCAAGCTCTTTAACCTCGCCGCTGCGCCATACTTCACAAAGCAATTGATCTACTCCGTATGTATGCATCAGCTGTTGAAAAGATACTTTTTTGCCATACAAAATAACAGTACCATCATTTTCCACATCTTCACCTTGGATACTTGTAAGGATATCTCCCTCTTTTAAAGGAGGGTAATCTTCTAGAATCAACACTCCAGAAAGATAGATAGGTAGCTGGTAGTACGCCTTTAAACTAGGGTGGTGCATGCCTTGATACCGAATAGGAAAGGTTTTTCTTACCTTACTTTCTACAAAATCCTGGATTGCAGCTGTTGGAACCACCTTGTAATAATTCTCCGAAGGAAAAATAGCAGGAGAAGAAAGAGCCATACCAATAAAACCATCTTCTGCAAAAAGGCAAGCTCCATGGGAAAATAAATGGTACGAAGCGTGTAGACCAAATAAGCTGGTTTGTGCAGCGTTTTTTTCTGCATCGAGTAAATCACAAGCAAATACATCTACCTGCATTGAGCTAAACCGCCTTTGGGAGGGAGAAAAACCGTGAATTGATAAAGAGCGCGCATGATCTAAAGACTGCTTAGATATGCGTACGGGATAACTTTTCTTTAGAAACGTTTCTTCTTGTATCTCTAAACAGGCAAGCTGCATTTCTTCGTCTACTGAAATCACACTTGCTCGAAATAAAAACAGATCGCCTGCTAGCCTTACGTCAACATAAGATGCATTTTTCACCGCTTTAGCGCTGGTAATGATGCGTCCTTTATCTAAAACAATGCCAGATGCTTGTTGATAGAGGGTTTTTGGCGCGCTCCAGGGATAAAAGTAGTTATACTGGTAAGTAGTGCCAATAACTTCTACTGTGGACTCTTTTAGATCAAAAGCAAATAGGGACTGGAAAACGCACAGAAAAAAAAGGCGCAGCAAAACCTGTTTCATTTTTCCCTCAAAAATAATTTCACAACATCTTAGGAAAGATGAAGATTTAAAAGGAAGAGAAAAATGTAGAAAAATAGCTCCTATAAACCAGCAGTTAGAAGAAGCCCCACATGACCTAAATAGTTATAAGAAATCTCTTCAGCACCTTTTATCCTTGTGGAATGAGGACGAACAAGCGCGTCCATAGAAGAAGAATGGACACGAACCTGGAGATCCCCAGACCGGATCCTCTCTTCTGCAGATTGACGAATTGTTTCTACATAAGTAGAGCCTGGTTGCATTTCTTTAATCACACGAAAAATCGGGCAAATGCGCGCAGCCCAAGAGCCGCGTGCAGGCGTGCCAATGAGCGTCATCTCTTTGACATCTTTTAAACCAAGAGCAATCAGTCCTCCCATAGAATGGGCTACGACTTTTACTGGACCATTTGTCTCTTTTTTTAACTTATCGACTTTTGCCTGAATAGATCGAGTATAATCTGCAATAGAGCAGTTTCTTTTATGCCAAAACCGGTAAGAAGCATAGGAATAAGAATAAATATTTACCTTACTACCCAACCGCATACGAAGAAACAAGGCAGCTGTTGGATTATGGCAAAGACCGTTAATGAACAAAATAGTTGGTTTTTTAGGATCTAAAGAAGAGGGATTAAAACGCTCTCCATTTGTAAAGACGCCAATGATAGCAAAAAAAATAACAGATACAATTTCTACGATGACAGAAAAAACGAGCCTCGGCAAAAAGGTAAAGGCGTCACAGGCTTGCCTCAAATAATGCGCGCTATCAGACCCTGTAGAAGAAAGTACAATAGTTGGATTTGCAACCTGCATATACCCCCTTTTTTGTTTTTTAAGCGCTACTTCCTCAAGCTAATCAAGAACCAGTAGCTACATCTGAATTTTCTGATGATGCTGTCGAAGTGTAAGAAAAAATCTCACTTAACGCGGCTCTCAGGGCTACAGTCACATGATTAGAGAAAGGGAGATTGTACTTCTTCTTTGCTCCTGGATATGTACAAGAGGAGGGTGGAGCCATCGGGTCTAAAGAGCTTCCGTACAGGTGCAGTTCAAGAGAATGGCCATTACCAAGTGGCTTAAATTCCTCTCGGATTTTTTTAAGTGCCTGTGATTCTGGCCTAAGCTGGCTGGCTAAAAAGGGTCTTTGAGTTTTTTCGTTACCAGGTTGGTAAGGCGCAACCCATGCTCCATAAATAGGTGACCCGGCAAGGGCAAGCCTTTCCGGCATATACTGCTTTGTGGTTGGGTCGTTGTGTAGGTCAATAGCAGCTTGCATAGCAACAATACCCCCAAGTGAGTGGGCTATAACAGCTTTGATCTTGCAATTGTGTTTTTGCTGCACTTCAAGCAACTTAAGCCGAAGTTTGTCGGCATACCCCTTGATTGTTGCATTCGGACTGTTTGAAAAACGCCTTTTATCCTCGAGAGCTACATAAACGATATTCACATCTCGATTCATAAGCTTACAAATCTTCAAAACTAAGGCAAAAATGCTAGGGTTGGAAGCTTTTCCGGGTACTAGTACAAATGTGGGCTTATTAGGATCGATTTTCTCGATCTTTGTCCAGCTCTCGTTGTCATAGGCAAAGTGCATTGCCATGTAAAACATCCCAGCGAAAAAATCGATAACTAAAGAAACAATAAGTTTTGGTATGAACAGTATAGAGTGCACTACATACGAAAGAGGCTTTAAGGGGCGATGAATTTCCCTCAATAATTGAGGTTGGTTTTTTAAAAGAGCTTCTACTCTTTTTACACGCTCGAGGATCTCTTCTTCTGAAAGCTTTTTACCTTGCGCCTCCTTACGGGCTATTGCGTGGTTCAAATGGCTTACGACCATTTCTTCAAAAGATCCCTTTGAATAGGTTTTATTATATTGCTGAATTTGTTCTGAGGAAACTTGATTAAACCCTTGATTAACAAAGGTTTCGGGAAGATTTGCTAGTGGATGAATAGGGCTCATGGCGCATGATTTTTGATTTATTTCAGTATATAGTAGCATGAAGACAAAAAAAAGTCACGAAAGCACATAAACTCTTCTTAGTAAATAATTTAATAACCGTATTTAAAAATCAAAACGAGAAGACGCTCCAAACCCTATAAGGTACAGATCTCCTCGTTTTGCAGAGCAAGAAGGGATATATGCAAGCTGATTTTCTTGAGGGAAAAGGAAAAATGCTGCTTTAAAAGCAAAGTCCCCATGAACTTCTATAGAAAAAAGACGCTGCCAGCCTAACGAAAACGTCAACTCAAAGGGGCTTTGTATGCGATCTAGATTTTCTAAACGCGCCTTGGAAAAGCTCCCTTCTTTTTCTCGATAAGAAAGTCTGTATTTCGTCCATAAAAAATGCAGAGCACTTTCGCTAGAGAAGTAGAAAGAATAGGGAAATAAAAAACGGCAAAATCCTGCGATTTTAGGTCCTATATACCAGCTCATCGACTGCGTGGTACTCTGGCCAAACAAAGGAGAAGATCCTACTCTTTCCATTTTTAACGATTGATTCAATACCCCCGCCCGAAAACCAAGACCCCAACCTAAAAGGCACGCATCTCCTATAGAAAGCCGTTTTTTTATATAAGCATCTACTGCATCTAATTTTAGACGCCAAGTAGACGCAAGAGAATACAAAGGAAGCGTCAGATCAGAAAACCAGTAAACCGAGAAAAGATCTCCCGAAAACGACTTCGTATTTTGCGTCTTTTTTGTATGACATCTTATGTAGGAAAAAATGAGATCGTTATCGTCATAAATCGTTTGAAAACCTAGGGTAAAACGGAGAGAAGGCGCATATTTTGCGCCTTGCATGGAAATCCATTTTTCTTGGTCGATTAGCGCATACCTAAGATCTTCTTGGCCCGCTTGTAAAAAGAGGAGTTCTGGGTTTAAGATCACCCGAAAATTTTCCTGTTTTCCCACTTGATAAGAGGAGATAAAAGGGGGCCTTTCCTCTGCAAATACACAAAAGGAAAAAAGAAAAAATACGCTACAGGAAAAAAGCCTCATCGAAAGGTTCGACGATTAAAATTTACAGCCTAAGCCGCCGCCTAGAATCAAACCACCCAGCTCCGTTCTTCCTCCTTCAGAGGTAGCTGTTCCAAAAGTATGTAGTTTAACAAAGGAATAATCTGCAAATACATCTAGGCAAAAACGCGCTTCTTCTCCAAAAGATAAAAATGCGCCTACTCCTCCAACAGCTCCTGCGGAAGACTGCCTGACATCTTCTACAAACGTGGTTTGATTTTCGATAAACGTACCGGTAATCTCCCCCGCTGCCTTGAAATAAAAAGAAAGCCAATCCCAAGTAGGCAAGTAATACTTTATACCAATATCTACTGGTATCAGCAGAATTTTTGTCGCATTTCTCACGCCAATAGAAGCGCCTTTTTTGTGCAAAAGATTGGTGTCGACTAGTGCATATAACTGTTTCCACAACTGCACTTGTAAACTCACCCTGTAGTTAATTAAAGATGATCCATAGATGCTACGAAAACGGCTTTTTGTTGGACGAAAATAACCTACATCTCCAAGCAAAACGACATTTCTAGAAGACGTTTTTGCAAAAGGTATTTGCTTTTGAGGATACGTATAGTAACTCACCGGTTTTCCATAGTATCCGCTGATAAGAGAAATTTCTTCTAATAGAAGTTTCGCATCGTTTTCTTGTAAATTCGTTGTTTGTATAGAGCTAATACTACAAAAAAGTGTAGATAGCGGCATAAGAAAAATAAATAAGTTGAACATCGATCCTCAGTCTTTCGTCTGCACTATTTTGTTAAAAATAAGTATTTTATAGCAAATAAATTTTAATTACGTTTTCTCTCTATTTACATTATTTTTCAGGTATGAGAAAAGAAAAAAAACATAAATAGGAAAAAAATGAGAAAATTTTTAGGAATAATTTGCTGCCTAACCGGCGCATTGTTGGTATTTGGAGCTATATATATCCAAAACGAAGTACGTAAAGGAAAAGCGCAAATTGCTCAAGCAGAAACCGCTAAAGATACCGCTCAAAGCATCTTATCAAAACAGAAAAAAGCCGTGCAAAAATACAGTAGAAAAGCTACCGACTATGTAGAAAAAAAAATCACAGAGGGTAAAAAAGAGGCCACGTTTTATGCATACGCTTCGTATGCAATCAGCGCTTTGGGTATTTTACTCTTATTGATCGGTATATATCATCTCATGAGAAAAAAAACAGCTTGAGCGCGCTCATCAAAAACAGCAGCGTTTCAAACGAGCATCTAAATAAACATACCGCATGTTCCCAAGAGGACAGCCCCTAAACTTCTTCATCTAGTAACTTACTAACTCTAGATACCTGTGTTGAGCTGATGTCTAGCCCACAGAGCTCTTCTGTAATCCGCTTAACGCGTCTTAAGATTTGCTATGCCTTGACTACTTAGCTCTACTAGAGCTTCTTCAATGAGTGATGCATAATGTTGGTTTGAGGTCATATTTTCTCCTTAGTTGTTTGGAAAGTTAAGAGAATCCGACCTCAAACCTTTTTTTTCAATAACTGAGAATGTCTCAGCATATCGAATGTACAGACATATTGTTACACTACCCCTAACCCCTATTGGATAGAATGCATACAGACTCATTGAAAGCGGCGCATCATTTCTCGAAAACCACCCATTCTTATCAGCATAATCCAGTAGAATTAAACGCCTGATTTCTCTACACTTTGACTCATGGTGATTGGATGGTACTGGTGATATCGGGGTTCTCCCTCCCTAAAAAAGAGCATGGACAAACTCGACTATATGAAAACATTTTTTTTAACCATTTCTTTCGTAATACTTGCCACTTCTTATACAGCAAATAAAGCCCTTTTAACGACCTTACCTATCCATTTTCTCTCGAGTTTTAAATTGGTGGTATCAGCGCTATTTTTCCTTGGAGTTATTTGCTATAAAAAAACATTTTTTCAGCTGACTCAAAAGCTAAAACAAGATTTTTGGCTCATTACCTTCATCTGCATCATTGCAACTGCGATACCTTACTACTTAAAAATGTATACCTTAAAACACTTAAATTCGTCAGTTGCGATGCTAATCGGCAGTCTCGATCCATTCATCACCGCTTTTTATTCCTACTTTATTTTTCATGAACGGCTAGAAAAACATAAAATCTTAGGGATTTTATTGGGTTTTTTCTCTGTGTTTTTATTGCTAAGCAGCCGATTTCCAGTTGCTTTAGAAGTATCAAAAGAGACCTACATATGGTCTATTATTACAGGGATAGCAGCAATTTTCATCGGAAGATACGGCTGGATATGCACAAAAAAGCTATTGGATGTAGATAGGTATTCTTATGCTGAAATCAACCTTTTGATTTTGATGGGATCAGGCATCGTCTTTGTAAGCGCTTCGTTATTTTTTCAAGGCGTTTTTTCTGTTGCGTATTTCGACTACCACGCCCTCAATAAAAAAACGATTCTTCTTTTGCTTTACACCACTATTGCCAGCAACATCTTTTTTTATTACGTCTATAGCTACTTCATTAAAAACTATCCTATTACCCAAGTATCTTATACAGGGCTGATTATTCCCTTATCATCCCATTTTTTAGGTTGGTTTTTCCTAGAAGAAGGCCTATCTATTTCATTTATTCTATCTTTCAGCATGATGGCCCTAAGCTATCTCACGTATTATTTTGCAGGATTTACTTCTCGCATAAAAGCGCCCAAGGAAAATCAGCTGACTCCCTATGAATAACCATTCGGATTTTCCCGATCGAAAAAACGCATAGTATCGACAGTTGCCATATAAATTTAAAAGTGAAATTTTTTCTCAAGCACTGCGCTTTGACGGTTTAGGTCTTCTCAATTGTGAAGCCATGGCCTGCTAAGCCAAACAATATGTAGTACTCTGTTGACGGGGCGTTTAGACGTCTTTTTTTTTGAACACTAGTAAAAAAAACGGATTGAAATAGAATAAAAAAATCTTTAAAATACTTTTTTTTCACGGAAAAAGAGTATGTCTGTACAATTTTTACGAGATCTCTCGAGATATTCTGATGAGGTGCGAAACTGCACTAGATCACTAGAACATTTAGGTATCACCTGTTTTTATTATGCACATATTAACGCTAAAGGTGACTTTACTATGTTCACCGATGCCCCTCTCATCATCGATGAGCATTATGTAGGGGAAGATGCGTATCTGCATGATCCCTATCTAGAGCACCCTACATCTTTTCAAACAGGATTTTTTTCCTTCCATCAATTCCAAAGACCCGAACATGAAGCTATGATGCAGTATTTAGCAAGTAAGTTCAACATGATCCCTCTTATTGGGTATTGCAAAAGAGATGAAGATGATGTGGAGTTTTTCGGCTTTTGGAGGGCCTCAAAGGCAAATATTCCTATACCGCAAATAATCTTCAATTACCCGCATATTTTGCAAGATTTCGCTGCCCATTTCAAAACAAGCTGCAAAAAAATATTGCAATCCGATACCCGTCCCTACCTTCCTATAGGAAAAATTAAAGAACAGGCGTTTGCGCGCAGCATTATGAGAGAAAATACCGACCCAGAAACAATACACCAATTTTTAAAAGAAATTGGCCTACAAGATGAAGTCAAGAAAGTCGTTTCCCTTTCTAGTAGAGAAAAAGAATGCGTGCAGCTTTTATTGCAGGGCATGTCGGCTAAAGAAAGCGGATCTATTTTAAACGTTTCGCCAAGAACCATCGAATACTACCTCAATAACGTCAAAGATAAGTTTCGCTGTAAATTTAAAAATGAAATTTTTTCTCAAGCAACGCGCCTAAATCATTTAGGGCTTCTTAACTGTGAAAATATCGCGAGAACCTAACTACCAATGGTATTTCATTGGAACCCATCTGGTTTTAACCGCAGACAAGGTGTACAATTTTGCCCACATCTCCATAGGGCCGAGTAGCATAAAAAAGCTCTCCAGCAATCCAACTAACTCCAGAGGCAATGAGTATAGACCCTAGGCAAGTAGAGCCAAAAAACCCTGCTGAAATGCACATAAATCCTAACATGCACTGCATAATAGAAAAAAGCACATCCGCTAAAGGGCCTGCAATCAAAATAGCTATTTCCTTCCACCTCTCATTGCTAGATCCCACTGAGCAGTTTCCAGTACATGTTTTAGTGAAAACAGTAATAGTCGATGATATAGTGCGTTTTGCTAGCATCTGTTCAGCAATTGCATGACCTAGTTCATGTATTGTGATATGGAGATATCCAAGCGAAACAATAGCCATCACTTTATTAGTGAGTAGCGCTTTGCCTAATTTGGAAAAAAGGTTATTTCCTAAAATATTAATCTCTCCATTATCTACAGGATCGTAGTTAATAGTAATATTACCAATTTTATAACTACCCTGCGCGCCAAATAAAATAGAGTTTATCAATTTAATTTCCTTAATTTTACAATCGGTAAAAAATATAACAAGAAAAAACAAAATAAATCGAGTTTTATTTTTTTATATTATAAAAAAAATAAATATAAAATACTTTTTGCTAAGAGATCTAATATTGAAAAACCACAGTACAGATAGATCCATACTGCATTGGGATTTATTGGCATGCAAATTTCTAGACTAATAAACTACAAGTGTAGTAGGTTAATCCTAAAACATAGGACCTACATGGGAAAATTAGGTTTTGGAGAACTCGAACTATCCATTTTGCAAACTGTGCAAAAGCTTGGCCGCACTACCGTACGCGATGTGTATAGATCTTTAGGAAGCCCTGGTAGCTACACAACAATCATGACCGTAATGAGCCGTATGGCAGATAAAGGTGAGCTTACAAGGAAAAAGGAAGGCAAAAAGTATATGTATTGGATTGCAGAACATAATCAAGCTCGTTGCAAAACGATTCTTAAAAGGATCCAAGATAAGCTTTTTGGAGGCAAGTCAACCGCTATGGTCAGCTACCTTTTAGAAAATGATCTAGAAATTTCTGATGAAGAGCTTGCGCAAATCGAGCAGATGATCCAGAAGCGTAAATTGGAGCAATCAGATGGATAGCGCATCTTTTTTTATTCTGAATATTTTTTTCAATAGCCTTCTTGCGTTTTTTACGTCGGTTTTATTGGTAAAGAGCCTGCTTTTTCTATTCCAGATTCAGCACGGTAGAACAAGAGCTCTACTAGAAATGATCCCTATTTTTAAGCTCCCTTTCGATTTATTGCTATATGACTTTACAAAATGGTCCTATATGCAAAACATCAATCCCCTATCTTTCGAAAAAGGTGCAAGAAGTCTATCGATATTTATTGAACTAAGCCCCCTAACTGAAAGACTTTTTCCTTTCCATTCAGGGGTCCAATTCACTCTCCCAGGAAATACCACATTTACCATTGCCGATCTAATTGGTTATACATTCAATCCCTACTTAAACGTGTTTTCTTTGATTTTGATTTTTCTATGTCTATCTTCTTTTTTAAAAACGCTTGTAGTCTATTATTGCGGTAGAAAAACGCTACAATCTATTACAAAAAAAGCAGATCTATTCACAAAAAAAATAGATAACCCTTACCTTTTACAAGAGATGCAAAAAAGAAGCTGCCGCATTTTGCATGCATCCTCCGTACACAGCTCTCCATTTGTGGCAGGGTTATTTTCTCCTATCATTTATATACCAAGCCATCTGCTTTTTTTTCTTTCCACAAAAGAATACGAAGCGGCTCTTTCTCATGAGATAGAGCACATCCGTTACAAAGATGGACTGATACGCTTTTTATTAGAAATCATCGCATCGATATTTTGGTGGGTTCCAACAAAATGGCTTCGAGATAAAATCTTAGAAAACCAAGAAATTAGCTGCGACTGCAATTGCAAAAGATACGGCGTTGATGCAACAGATCTTGCATCTGCCATTTATCAATCTGCAGCCCACACAAAAAGGCTACATCCCTCTATTTTTGCCAGTCATTTAACTGCAAAAAAAACGCTAAAAAGAGTACATATGCTTCTTCATCCTTTGACAAATAGGTGGAAAAAGCTACATGGCATCTGCTCTTTTTGCGCCATCATCCTCGCCTACATATTGATTTTTTTAGGGAGGTTTTGGGTGTTTTAAGACGGCGCATTCAATTTTTTTAACCACAAATACTACGATTGTAGTACAAGGAGAATATCATGAAAAAGTACCTACTTTTAACCGCCGCTTTTTGCGCAATCCATACCGCTAGTTTTGCAAATAACGCTTTGTTTAAAGCTTCTGATCAAGAAACGCCTCTTGAAAAAATTACCGTAGCGAAACTAGATAGCTTAAAAGACCCTGAGCTAAAAGAAATTATGGCAGGAAACCGCCCCAACTTAGCCATCGAATTTACCGAACATACGCACTTACCAATCAGCTTTTATTTAGAAGGAGATCTAGCCCATCTGCAAGAAAGTCATGATCAATGGGGGTGTATAGAAATTCAGCAGACTTTTTATGCAAGATATGTAGAAAACGAGCTGATGCTTAGCTCCAACCTTACCGATTGGAAACCTTTTACTGAGTTTATTACAGGGACCATGAATGTAGGACTGACGGTAGAAGATGGCAAAGCTTTTATACTTATTGGCGCCAAAACAAACCGCCGCGCTTAAACGCAGCTTCTGTCTATAGAAAAATCCCGAATAGCGCCAAATAAGGCCTGTTCGGGAAAAGTAGTAGACAGCGCTGAAATACACATCTATTGTTAGATCTAAAGACCTGATAAAAAGATGGTATTCGATGCGGTTTATGCTGTAATGATTGAGTTCTTACTTCAAGCTAGAAGATTCACTACTCTGCGTATATCTCCACCTGGACAGGTAGCGTAAAAACACTCCCCTAAAATCCAAGCAGCCCCTGAAATAACGAGAATAGAGCCTAAACAAGTAGAGCCTACAAAACCTGCGGAAAGACAAATAGCCCCCAGCGTGCATTGAATAATGGAAAATAGAACATCTGCAAGAGGACCTGCAATCAAAATTGCTACTTCTTTCCATTTTGCATCGCTAAAGGAACCTCTAAAAACTCCAGTACATGTTTTAGTGAAAACAGTAATATCCGATGATATAGTGCGGTTTGCTAGCGCCTGAGCAGCAATTGCATGACCTAGCTCGTGTATCGTTATGTGCAGATATCCAAGCGAAAGAATAACTGCCACTTTATTCATGAGTAGAGCTTGACCAGCCTTGGCAAAAAGGCTATTTCCTAAAATATCGATATACCCATTATCTCCGCTTTCGTAGGAAATGGTGATATTACGGATTTTATAAACTCCATCTAATCCAAAAAGTAGCGATCCTATCATTTTAAACTAAAAATTTTTAATTTTCATAAATATTATAACTAAAACAAAAGTTAAAATTAAATAAAAAATTTTTTTTAAATTAAAATAAATAAAATATATATTTTTACATAAGCTAAAATCTATAGAGATAAAAAACCCAATCTACAGCAAATCACTGTCCACAAGAAAAGAGTTAAAGCAAAAAGCCCGTAAAGAAAACCTGTATTTTAATCAAAACCAAATGGATTAATGTTCTGGTAAAAAGCAGATTAAAGCATTGCAATATGTGTTTTTACAAAGGAGAGCCTTATGACCTTAGATAACTTCGTGGAGCGCTCCCCATTTAAAGTGAACCACCCTGTCTAACTCTAAAACATAGGAGTAGGACTAGGTTTATGACTAAATCCAACCATATTGAGGTAATCACCTCAACAGAAAGACGTAGACGATGGAGCGCTGAGGACAAAAAAGCGATTGTTGAACAAACCTACCAACCTGGGATGAGCGTTTCCCTTATAGCCCGCAAATAGGATATAAGTCCCAGCCAACTATTTACATGGAGAAGACTCATGGAAGAGGGAAGCTTGGAAGCGGTCAATAGCAGCTATGGAGTGGCTCCAAAGAGCCAACTCAAAGCGCTGCAAAAGCAGATCAGAGAACTAGAAAGGCTTCTGGATAGAAAAACATTAGAGAATGAGATCCTTCAAGACGCTCTTAAGTTGGCGCAGGAAAAAAAACTCATCTCGCGGCAAGCTTGGTCAAAGAAGGGCGGTATGCAATGAGAGCTGTTTCCAAAGCTCTATAGGACTCTTAGGTCTCTCGACCAGACCTTACTAAGAAAAAACGACTGCGTTCAAAAATCTACAAAAAACCATGTTTTCTGCTGTAACTATTGATCTTGGCGGCACTCGAGGTAGTGCAAACAGAAGAAAGCAAGCCGCTTGGGATGACTCTTAGACACTAAGATTATTTGCAAGAATATTTGAGGTAGCGCTGTAAAGGAATTTACATAAAAAAGCCCTGGATAAATAGAGAAGTAAAAGGCAAAAGGAAACATTCTAAAGAGCATGTCATGATATGAACGGGGCGCCGTGTAATCAACAATCAAGTCATAAACGAAGTCGTATTTCTAAGTTTTTTAGTCAACAATTTGATTTTTCTAGCAAAATTTCATAAAAAAATTTAAAATTTAAAATTTAAAATTTAAAATTTAATACCTTATATTAATTAAGATCAAAATCCTTTAGAAGGTTTTCATGACGGCTTTAAACAAGAATTTACAATTCGTTCCTAACTGGTACGAACAACTTATTGAAAATGGCAATGAAAAAATCGAATTAGCTCATTTCATAAGAGATTACGCAGTTCAAGCTAATATTAAGAAATTACTAGAAATTGGGATGGGTACTAAGCCCATTTTTTCCGAGATCTTAGCTGACTTTGTGGATAAATATACAATAGTAGAAAAAGAAATAGTTCCAAATATTAGACTGGCCTCTAATGTTACATTGATTCAAAAGGATTTTGAGAACGTCTTTATTGACTCTAAATTTGATCTAATTATTTTGTCTCATGTAATTTACTACTTTTCTGATATCAGCAAAACAATTAACAAGGCAATGCATTTATTAAATCAAAATGGAAAAGCTATTTTTGTAGTCAACGGAATGCAAAATGACTATGGCCGCATTAAACACGCCTTTGCAGATATCTCCAGAATAAAATTTACATTTACTTACGAACGCTTACATGAGGTTTTACAGTTACAAAATTTAGATTTTGAGGAATATACAATTCAGACTAGTATTCAATTTGATTCATATCAGGATTTATATGAAAGATTGCGGTTATTCTTTGATTTATTCCCAAAAGAATATTCATCAAATAGAATTTCAATTACTGATTGGTTGAGAAAAAATATAAAAAAACCACAGTTCTGCATGGACCAAAAAATAATTGTAGTGGGAAATTCTTGTGGTAGCTAAGAAATATTGGAAATGCCTTTCAGATAATTTTCTTAATCTCCATAGAGAAACTAGAAATAGCACTTCCATTGAAATTTGCGGCTATTCATTTGATATCTTTCCACAAGTCTTTTCTCCAGCTATATCTTCCGATACTGCGTGGTTTTCTCAGAAGTTATTACCTATAGTCAAAGGTAAAAGCTTATTAGAAATTGGGACAGGAACAGGCGTAATTGCATGTTTGGCAAAATTAGGGGGAGCGACTAAAGTGATTGCAACTGATATTAATCCAAATGCAGTACAAAATGCGATGCATAATTCCAGGAAACATAATTTAAATATATCCGTATTACAAGGGGATATGTACACCCCAATTCTTCCAAAAGAGCAGTTTGATATCATTTTCTGGAACCATCCCTTTAATTACACTGAAAATAGACATGATCAAAAAGATAATATTGCATTATCTGTTTTTGATTTAGAATATACTGCATTAAAGAAATACTTTTATCAAGGAAAAAACTTCTTAAACTTTAAAGGATTATTACTTTTAGGAACTGGCAGCATAGCCCGAATTAATAATATCAAAAAAATTTCTAACGATGCAGGTTTTAAAGGAAATCTTATATGTAAACAAGTTGTAAATTTATCACAATTTCATAAAACAAAAATGGATATAAGGCTTTACGCCTTTTCACCAAGAACGGATTGCTTAAACATGTAGCTCTATATAGTCTTCTTCTATTTCAAAAGTGTAAATATCTTTTTCACTTTCGTAACACTTATCTACAAATTTGCCTATCTGCTGATCTATTGCTACAATCTTATCTTGACCAAGAGAAGAATATTCTTCCGGTAAAAAGCAGTCATCTATAACAAACATTCTCAATAAATTGGTTATCTCATATATGCTTTTGTAGAAGTAAGAATTTCTTACTTTAGATATCTTATACTTAAGCCCAATATCGTTAAGCCTAGCTTGAAGAACTTGGCTATTAGAGTATTTGTCGTTGATTTGGTTACAAAGATGATGGAACTCACCTCGAGGAGCTACAAGGGTGAGCAACGCCCTACCTTTTGGCGATAACAATTGAATAATTTTATCTATAAAAACGGACCAATCATTTTGTGGTACATGATAAAGCACGTGCGAACATAGAATAAAATCAAATTTTTTGTTAAAGTTAACAGATTCAAAATTCTTATTTATAATCGTAAATTTATCAACAAGGGATAAAGTTGAATAACAAGACGCATAGCTATCATTCGGATCTACGGCAACTACCGTATTAAAGTAATCTAGTAATTCATGTATGACAAAACCAGGACCAGCCCCTATATCTAAGAATCTTTTATTATCAATGTAAGGAACGATTCTTTTCTGAATATGCTCACATAAAGTACGGACATGGCTTGTGACAGAATTAAATTGTTTTTCTATGCTAGCGTACGCATCAGGAGAAAAATTACTTTTAAGAGCTGAGGTTTCTGAAAAATTTTTCATTACATCAATCTAAAAAATTGAACTATTTAAAACAATCTATTTCTAACAACATCAGTTTTTGTGATCATATTCAATAGTTTCTGGAATTTCAAATTGCTTTGATTTGTGAGGATTTTTCCTCTGCTTTTACTTGACCTAATAGCAAGCGACGCTTGCTACATGCGGATACAAGGTGCACCTTCTTACCTTTTGAGCGGGCTCCTTTAAGATGCTTTCCATGGATAGTAATCAATTTTGCCCTATCTTCATTTGGCGCTGTTTTATTCGTCAGTTTATGATACGTCCAGTTCTACCATTTCCATCTGCAAAAGGATGTATAGCCTCAAATTGATAATGCTACACAGCAAGCTTTATTAAAGGGTCAACACCATCAATATCTTGATGAAGATAATTCTGCCAATTTACCAACAACTCTCTCAATCGCTCTTCTCCTTCAGGGGGCGTGTAGATTTTTTCACCTGTAGAATCGTTGACTAAAGCAGTTCCTGGCAGCTTTCTAATATTTGTGTCGATAAGGCGTATCGTAGAGCATATCTGGCATACAACCGAAGCGTTCAATGGGCGCTTTTTAAGAGAGGCGTAACCTTGGTAAAGTGCCTGCCTATATTGAAGAGTTTCTTTAGCTGCGGGCGACATCGACGGAGAAAAGTCTTGCGCATATTCAAATAACTCATCAGTTGTTGTTACAATATTTTCTATGGCCGAACTAGCCTGTGATTCCAATAAAGGTATGGTATTGATTAGAACTGTCTGATTTGGGATAAGCCTTTCAGCTATTTTTAACTTAGCAAGTTCCTTATTTGCTTTGGTACAAGCTTTCAATACACTGGGAATTTCTAAGTCAGTCTTTGGAGGAAGGACTGCAAGTGCATTATATGGTATTTCAATCAAAATTCTTCATATGTTCAAAAACCCTCTAAAAATGCACATATCTTGCTAATATGTGCATTTTGTCAACATATCTGCCAGATATGTTGAAATTTTGAAGAAAAATGAACATATACAGATGATAGACTACACCTGACTGCTTGAAAATGATATTTTTAAGACGCAAGCTTGGTTCAGCGCTTTTTCAAGATTTCCCCATTTTCAACGTCTAAATAGAGATACTGAGCCTGCAAGCTGATAGACGGTGCATTAAAACCAAGGGCGCAATTGTTATCATTTACAAAGTGCCGTTTACAGCTCAATCTCTTTTCAATTGTTTCCACACTTTCAGCTGCTCTAGAGTCACTCCTAGTCCAGCTAGCCTGCTCTCATCTATCTGCTCTAGATCCTCAAGAACATCTTCAGTAAAGTCTACTCGATCTAGGGCAGGAACTCTACGATTTGCTTCTACATCAACAAACTTCCTCAGCCTCTCACCTACCAGCCCTTGTAGAATAACCTCTCTTACTACAGCCCTACGCTCTTGCCGGCGATTTACACGCACCTCGTCGAAACCCATCGCATTAATAGTGGAGTCATAAGCTGCGCATGTGCGTAAATAGGAGTAGACGTATAAATCCACAAGTGGCCTTACATCCTGCAGCTCATATATCGCGATCATTGCAGACATGTAATCTTCCACCCGTACATCACTAAATGCCAACGGGACGAGATTTCCTCGAATAAGAGATATATTTGCAGCTAGACGAGCAGTTCGTTTATTGACATCGGTAAAAGCCTGCAAATAACTGATATGAATTAGCAAAAAGATGCTCTTTTCATAGGGGTCTTCAATACTTGCTGACTTTGCAGCGATTTTTTCTAGTTGCTGTTCGAGTCTTTTGGGATCTTCAAAAGGGATGTAGGTTGACCCTCCGATACGTACACCATATTTCCGAACTTTGCCCGACTCGGTTGTATCGAGAAGACCATCAGATAAGAGATAGTGCAGTGTGCATATCACGTTGTAGCTGACCTCCAGCCTAGGTGCGTTATCGACAAGATAGCGAGTAGCCTCTTTATGATTTAGGATCATTGCTTTTTCTTCATCGAGTTTTCCCTCGGCAGTATCGCCGTAAATAAGAAGACGTTCCGTATCGAGAAGCGAATATGTATTACCCTCTAGCCTTGAGGAATTATAAGATAGGTCAATAATCAGTCTATTGAAGATCTTATGTGCATAAGTTCCTGCAGGATCTTGTCCATTGGCGCGCTCACCTGATACCAACAGCTGGCGCCGCAAACCTTCTGGTAAATAGTAGCTAGCGGTTGGTTGATAACTGTCAAACCAGTCGTCTGCATATGCAACAGGTTGCCGCTCGAATAAGGGCTTTTTAACCTTCTCAATAGATTGCAAGCTCAATGAACTAAAACAGCTGCTCACCTCACAGAAGACGTCTTCCGATCGACCAACCGCAAAGTACTTGGTCCCTCGCTTTTGACCGACTTTTTTGACGGCGCCCTCCTCAACCAACAGACAAAGCCATCGCCTGACCGAACGTTCCTTAAAACCTTTGCCTAACCTGAGCATGAGCTCAGGTAGGCTGATTGGCTCTGATTCTAGCCCTAACTGCCTTAGCACAGCCATTTTATTATCACGTAAGCTCACTACCCTACCTTATTCATCTAATACGGCCATTTTAGTACAAATACAGCCATTTTTCAACCAATTTTGGCCGTATTCTTTGGAATACGGCCATTTAAAACTAATCAAAAGCTCTGAACACGTCTCTTCACCTCCAATCCACTTTAAGGATTCAGTTGAAAGACCAAAGCCGTTTTTATAAGAGAGACAAGTAAAAATTTACTTCAAAAAATCCCGCTATATAAAGCCCAATTACGTGCTATTTACGCACTAGACTACAAAAAACTGGGTTAAGCGAAATAAACATAGACTAAAATATAAGCACTTAAGATATTGCTTGTTTTGGTGTGGTATAATCTGGTTTTATCTGACTTACTACACAATCAGGGCATTCAATCAGAGCGTCTAATGTGAATAAACATTGTAAAAGTCTGTACTCAAAGTACGCTTTTTTCTTTCAATGCGTTTTAGGAAAACTCTGGCAGTGTTCTTACCATAAATTCATCAAACTGCGGAACTGTGAAGGCGATGTAGCCATAAGACGGACTGTAAATCATTCCCTTTTTTATAAGATTTGCCCTTACAGGACTTAGAGTAGAAACCTTTGAACCGAATTTATAAGCAATATCGGCAAGTTTATAAGGGCCTTTACCAAAAGATGCCATCATTCTCAGGAACTCTCTTTCTTATGGCGTCAACCTATCAAACCTAACCTTGAAAAAATTATTATCTAACTCCTCAATCACCTTAGCTGTTGCCTGATTGACAACTTTTTGGGTGATGGGGCTTGATTCAGCTAGGTTCCATGCCTTGTATCCCCATTCTTGAAGAAAGTAGGGGTAGCCTTTTGTATTTTCATAAATTTTTTCTAGTGCACCTTTTTCAAAATCTACCGATGCCGCAAGTGCAGGGTCTTTTAATGCTTTATAGGCGTCTTCTCTTGACAACTCTCCGATATTGGGGAAGCTAAATAACCTCTCAGCATAAGAATTTGATTCTCCTGTAAGTCCAGGTAAAATAGGCAATCCAGCCGCAAGTAAAACCATAGGCAGTTGTTTCTGCTGCAGCTTGTGCATTGCCATGATCAATGCACCCAGTTCTTTAGTAGATAGATATTGCATCTCATCTACAAGAACTGCTACAGCACAATCTCTGTCAAGAGCAGCTTCCGCTACTGCAACAAATAACTGTGGTAAATCAATTTCAAGGTCCCCACTGTCAGCAGTGCCAAACTCAGGGTCAATATCCAATCCTAATGTAATTTCCCCATAACTCAATTTCAACGAGCTAACAAAACTTTTCAACACAGCAAGGGCTCGCTTCGCCTTATTCCCAAGCCCTGCCAATCTATCAAGTTTGAATAGTAGGGTTCTCAAGTAAGGAACCAGTAAGGCTCCAAGCGGCTTGTCTTCATAAGCTTCTACAAAAATTGTTTGGTAATTATTTTTTTCCGCTATTCTTTGGATTTCATTTAGCAATACCGTCTTACCAACACCTCGTAATCCGGTCATTAACAAGCTTTTTTCGGGTCTTCTAGCACGTATCCTTCCAAATAAAATCTCGGCTTGTTCAAGGATAGGGTCCCGGCCAACCAGTTCAGATGGAGGAGCGCCTGCCCCAGGGGATTAGGGACTTTTGATAGGGTCTATTTTTTTGCCTATTTCAAGTTATATTAACTTATACAAAGATATAGTATATTTTCACTATAATTAGTTATAACTTTGTATAACCTTTCATAGAATTAGGAAAATTTCAAGGATGAAAACCCTGCATTGATCTTAAAGCCTCGGTTTAACGTTTGATAGCAATAAAGCAAGGTGCACAGCTTTAGATGGATCCATTCCATCTTCAATAGACCAAATAGCTGACAAAACAAGTCTAACAAAAAACCAATCCCTTAAACGGTCAGAGCTTAAATCCATTTTCTTAGCAAGCTTT
>CALBPE010000095.1 GCA_937899275.1 uncultured Chlamydiae bacterium | reverse complement strand
TTTAGGTCCAAATTCATCCAACATTCCTTGGCTCACCTTATAGGCTCCATTGTAGTAGGCAACTTCTTCGCCTAAGATGAAGACGGAAGGATCTCTTTGCATCTCTTCGTTCATCGCTTCTCTAAGAGCTTCTCGGATTTCTACTTGTTTCATCAATCTCCCCTAGGCCATTCTAATACATCTTCTTCGAGCTCTATCGGATCGGGGAAAGGACTTTTTTCTGCATAGTCTAAAGCGGCAATGGCCGATTGTTTTGCCTCTTCATCTGTTGTTTGAAAAAGAGCCTCATCGATGATTTTTGCATCGATCAGCGCTTTTTGCAATAAAGCAATGGGATCTTTTTTCAACGCTTTTTGCAGCTCTTCTTTAGAGCGGTATAATCCTGGATCAGAAATCGAGTGTCCTTTAAACCTCTCTGCTACTGCCTCTACTAAAACAGGTTTTTTTTCTTTTTCCATATACTTCTTGATATCCTGAAAAGCAGCTAAACAGTTGGTATAATCCATACCTTGTAGTGTGTAGGAGCGCATTTTATAGGCAGGGCCAAAATGCTCTGCTATTGGTTGAGAACAAATGGCTCTTGCCACATCGGTTCCCATGCCCCATTGGTTATTCTCAATCACAAAAAGACAAGGAAGGCTCCATAAAGAAGCGTAGTTCAACGACTCGTGAACAGCGCCTTGAGCAAATGCACCATCACCTAAAAAACAAAGGGACATTTTTTTTTGCTTTTGATACCGACTAGAAAAAGCGGCGCCTACCGCAACGGGAACATGCCCTCCTACGATGCCAAATCCTCCCAGCATTTGATCGTGATAAAGGTGCATACTGCCCCCTCTGCCTTTCGCAGTACCTGTCTTTTTGCCAAAAAGCTCTGCCATCACTTCTTTTGGAGGGGCGCCTAGAAGTAGAGCAAGGGCGTGGCACCTATATGTAGTTGTATACCAGTGATTTAAGCCAAAAGCGCGAACAGCTGCCGTTTGAATCGCCTCTTGTCCTGTATAGGCATGGAAAAACCCTCCGATTTTTCCTTGCATATAAGCAGCTTCTGCTCTCGTCTCAAAATGACGAATAAAAAGCATGCTCCGTAAATCTTCTACAAGAACATCTTTAGGAGTAGAGGCAATCACTTTTTTGGGATCGCTAGGAAAAAAGGAGTAGGTGATATTCTGCCGCATTTCTATACCCTCTTATTTTTATTTTTTCGTAAGAGATAGAAAAAAGCAATGGTTATTCAATAAGATGTCAGGTCAGCTTGGCATCATGGGAAGGCCCGCTCCATGGCTAGGGACAATATGCGGGTTATTTGTAGTAGGAACCGTGTCGAAATCCTCGTCATATGCGTAGCTGCCGCATGCCGTGCACAAAAGAAAAAAAATCGCAAAAGTAAAAGAGCGCATTAGACTAACCTTTTTCTATATAGTCTAACGAAACCAGTCTAATAATGAAAATAGAGAAAATCCTGTTGAGAAATTCCCCATTTTTGCTTTACTGGTAGCTATGATTGAAAGTAGACCCATTTACTACGATACGGAAACTACAGGCATCAATGCAAAAAAAGATTGTATTATAGAAATTGCCGCTTACGATCCGGTGCAAGGTAAAACGTTCAATCAGCTG
Organism: uncultured Chlamydiae bacterium; assembly: GCA_937899275.1. Taxonomy (GTDB): domain Bacteria; phylum Chlamydiota; class Chlamydiia; order Chlamydiales; family SM23-39; genus CALBPE01. The sequence continues at coordinate 44,551 of CALBPE010000095.1, read as the reverse complement.
ATCAATCCACAAATGCCCATTCCTCCAGAATCGACTAATATCCATAACATCACCGATGCGATGGTAAAAGATGCACCTACATTTGCAGATATTATCCCTGAATGGAACGCCTTTTGCTCAGGAAAAGTATATTTGATTGCGCACAACAACGACGCCTTTGACCAGCCCTTTTTAGAAGAGGCTTTCACTAGAGCAAATGCAACTATACCTACTTGGAAATATCTCGATTCTTTAAAGTGGGCTAGAAGATTTCGGCCAGATCTACCAAAACACACCCTACAGTTTTTACGAGGAATTTACGGTATAGAAGAAAATAACGCACATAGAGCATTGGACGATGTCGTGATCTTACATCAAGTATTTTCCATGATGATTGATGACCTTGCTTTAGAAACGGTCGAGATGTTATTAGAAAAGCCGCAAATCATCACCCGCATGCCTTTTGGTAAACACCAGGGGAAATCTCTACAAGATGTACCAAAAAGCTACATTGCTTGGCTAAAAGAGTCGGGAGCTTTCGATAAAAAAGATAACCAAGAGTTAAAAAGTAGTTTAGAAAAAATAGGACTATTATGAATACACTCATCATTGGCTGCGGATATGTGGGAAAAGCATTAGCTAAAGCGCTTCATGCTCTTGGCCATAGCGTTACCGCTACCGTCAAAACTTCTAGAAATACCGCATCTTTAGATCCTTACTGCCAGAGGGTGTTTTTCCTCCGTGGGTCTGATCAAGAGTCGATGCAAAAACTCATCGATGCAAATGATTTGATCATCGTAACCCTTGCAGCAAAACGAAAAGAAGACTACCAAAGCGCTTATTTAGGCGCCGCATCTACCCTACTTTCTTGCGCTAGAAATAGCCCAGCTAAAACGTTGATATATACTAGCTCTACATCTGTTTATGGTGATCATGGCGGCGCTTGGGTCGATGAAAAATCAGTACTACAGCCGTCTACAGAAAATAGCTCTATTTTAGTAGAAACAGAAAAAACCTATACTGCCTTAGAAGAGCTTGGATGGAATGTAACCATTTTACGGTTAGCAGAAATTTATGGCCCTGGCCGTAGTTTGCAAGATAAAATCAAAGCGATGCAAGGCAGAATTCTAGGCGGCACGGGCAAAGCTTTTTCCAATATGATCCATTTAGAAGATATTGTAGGAGCTGTTTTATACCTACACAGCCATAAGATCACAGGGATTTATAACTTAGCAGATGATGAACATCCAGAAAAAGAGGTGTTTTATCACGATCTTGCCCGTAAATACCATCTTAAAGGCATTTTATTCGATCCCTCTTTAAAAGGGATGCGGATGGATAATAAAAAAGTTTCCAACCATAAAATTAAATCGACAGGCTATTCGCTTAAGCGCGCGTCAAGAGCGCTTTAATGACGAAGGCTTTCTTGAATAGCCTCTACATCTTGCGCAATTACAGCATGGTTATTTTCTGAAGGGTACTGGATAAATACCTGAAAATTTTTGGCTAAACGCGCTTCTAATAATCGCACTTCCTTAGGCATTGCAGCCGCGATTTCTCCTAAACTAGCTAGATACTCTTCCATTTGCCTTTGCGCATGCAACTCCCCTTTTTTAGAGACGCCTTTAGTATATTCTTGCAGAGATTTTTGCAATCCTTTTAAAGATTGTTGCATCTCTTCTCTGGGCTCTTTTTTCAATCTACATCTCCTGCTTTGTATGGACGCAAAATCATCCTTATCTGTTCTATAAACGAGATAAAATCCATTTCTCCTGATAAAAATTTTTCTTCAAGTTTTTGCTCACAAGATAGCAGCTGGGGAACGGCTTTATGTAAAAGCGCCCTTTCCATTAGCCCTTGCAAAAGCTCGTTAGCAGAAAAATACTTTGCAATCACCTGATTTAAACGGAGTAAAGCGCGGACTGCTTCCAAAGGCAGGTCTTCTGGCTGAAATAAAAATGGATCTTTTTTCAAGTTCTGAAAAAAATCTTCCTCCACGTAAAAAGGTTTTTCCACCTTAGTTTCTCTACTTTGTAAAAACAAGCGAAGGTAGCCTACCGCTTTAGGTGAAGATTTTATGTAGTACTCACCTAGAGCAATCAAATCTTTCACAAAATGCTTTTTATCATGAGATGCATCGAAAAAGTAAGGGGTAGATAAGCCTATAGCCTCTGAAAACCCCCAATCGTCTTTTATAATGAGTAAGTCTTTTGTAAGATCGATTAGAAGATGCCTTTCCTCAATGGGAAGATTTTCTAACACAAAAATACGCAGCTTTTTTCCTCGCGCTTTGCCAGCATACTGCCATGTTTCTTTTTTTAGATCTTCTGCAACTCCTGAATACACCTCTACTGTAGAAACGTCTAAAAACGCAGAATGCTTTTCAAGATACTGAAAAAGAGGCTGCATACCAAGATGCGTTGTAATCATAAGATCGAGATGTTTTTTATCTCCCTTTCTTTTCTGTAAAAGATAGTTGCAACCCGTCAGTAAAGCAGGTAGCGAACGGACATCAAAATAATTGAGATCCCATTTAGATAGATACTTTGTCAGCGCTTTTTTCGTCGGTTTTTGATCGAATAAACGGCGAGCCAAAACAGAAGAAAGTAGATCTTGTGAGGTATAGCGCTTTCTCACAGTTTGTAAAATCCCTTTCTCCAAAAAATGCAGGCCTAAAGAGCGTCCTTCTTCTAAAAAAGGCGCCTCTTCTAGCGATCCCATACATCCAAGCATCTCTGATTGACCTGCAAAAGAGGAGCTTTGTAAATGAGATGCGCATGTTTTACTGTAGTAAGGATACTGCAGCACAACATCGCTGCGATCTAAAAGCTCTACAGCTTGTTTTGTCAGTTTAAGCGCTTTTCCCTCGATGTAAGATACTTTAAGTACATTTTTGATCGGCATATCTTGCGTATAGCCTTTGGGAAAAGCAAGTAGGAAAGTGCATACAATAGGAAGCCTGCTTTTTTCCAGTATTTCCATTAGAGTATGCAGGGCTCTTATTTCTTCACCATCTACCGTTTTGATTTGAGAAAAAACCGTCAGTTGTAGCGGCTTTTTTAATACAACACCGCGGTAAGTGTAGAGCTTGGCTTTATCTACATAGTGTTTTTTCAACTGAAAAAACGTGGAAAACGGCTTTTTTACACTAGCTTTTGAAGGCGCTTTTTTATCGTAAAATCGAGGAAGACCTCGTAACATTTTTGGATAAGCAAAAGGAGGAAGCTGTAAATGCTCGAAATCTTTCCAAGAAAATAGGCGTAAAAGCTTTGTTTCTAATAGCGCTTCATCAAGAGTTTCTACAACTTTTGATGCATGCGCGCTTTGTTGTTCTTGTACAGATTGACCTGGTGTAAACATTCACATATTTTTTTAGATAAAATTATCTGATACTGGATTTACACGAAGGATGTCAAATGATTTTTATAAATCAGTAGGATAAAAATATGTTAAAAAACAGCTTTTGTAGATTTGTTTGAAGAAGAGCGCGCCTCTGTTTGGTGGTATGTTTCCCACATCACTTGAAAGGGTTTGCAGGTTTCTAATAAAGATTTTTTTGTTCCCTGCGCAAGAATTTCTCCATTTTCTAAGTAGAGGATTTTTGTAGCCTGCTCAATAGTAGAGAGCCTATGAGCGATGATGATTTGCGTCACCTTTCCTTGCAGCTGTACAAGAGCCTGTTTGATTTTTTCCTCGCTAATAGCATCTAAAGCCGACGTAGCTTCATCTAACACTAAGATAGGAGACTTACGAAAAAGAGCCCTTGCTATCGCGATTCTTTGCTGCTCGCCTCCTGAAAGATTTTTTCCCATTTCCGATAAAACCGTATGGTAGTTTTGAGGCAGTTGCATAATGAAATCGTGAGCAAAAGCAGATTTAGCTGCCTCTTCTACCTCTTTTAATGTCGCATTTTTTCCAGTAGCAATATTGTTGAATACCGTATCGTAAAATAAGAACGGTTTTTGCGGTACAAACGCGATAAGCTTACGCAAAGATTTTTGGGTAAATTCTGTAATATTGACCCCATCTAATGCCACCTTTCCTTGGTGGACGTCGTACAACCTTGGGATAAGATGAGCGATGGTCGATTTTCCCGCACCTGTAGGACCTACAATTGCGACAATATCGCCTTTCTGCACAGAAAAAGAGATGTTTTTTAAGACAAACTGTTTTTTGTAGCGGAAAAACACATCAGAAAAAATCAAACTCTTATGAAAAGAGGTCACATCTTTTGCCTGCTTTTTATCGATGATTTCTGGTTTTTTATTCAGCACCTCAAACATCCTTTCCGCTGCTATGACGCCCCTTTGGATGTTGGCGTTTTCTTCTGAAAACTTTTTTACAGGATCGTAAAACATATGCAACCAGCCGCAAAAAACGATGATTTCTGCAATGCTCATTTTTAAGACATGTAGACCAAATAATGCGACAACTGCAAGGCATGTGGTTGTGACTGTATGTAAAAAAGGGCGCGTAAGTAGGCTGTATTTTGCGCTTTTACTCTCCAGGTGGGCCATATGTTGGTTTTGTTCTTGGTATTTTTTCATGGCAAAAGGCTCCATAGAAAAGATTTTAACCGTCTGAATACCTGTTAAAAAATCGAGGAGAACAGAGGTAAATGTTTCCTGATTTTTTTGGATTTCACGAGCTACTTTTTTCACCTTACGCGTCAAGATTACTACGGGTAAGATGATCAAAGGCATGACAACAAAAATCACCAAAGAAAGTTGCCAAGAGCAATAAAAACAAAGCGCTAATGTGGATAAAATGGTGAATGGCGTTTGAATATAATTTGTTAAACAAGAGTTGATTGATCCTGCAATTTGACCTGCATCACCTACTGTCCTTGCGCTTAGAGCGCCTACATTAAAATCTTGGTAAAAACAAAAAGGAAGAGATTGAATATGCTCAAAATACTGCATGCGAAGATCTCTTGTCAGACGTATCGACAGAATCTGCGTAGTAAATCTTGAGGAAAATAGCATCATCGCTTTAAAAAATGCGACGCTGACCAGTAAAAAAACAAGCGTATGAAATCCGTTTTCTCCCCCTGTTTTACTCGCAAAAAGATCGATGATCTGACGAAAAAAAGAGGGGCTTTGTTCCTCTAAGCCATATGTTTTTTCAATACGGCTCATCTGCATGCTTTCTCCCGTATTGGCAATAAGGCCTAAAGCAAGCATTTCTGCATGATTAGCTAAGGTAAAAAGAATCAAATTGATGAAAGTTAAAGCAACGAGAAATGTATGCTGTTTATTTCGAATTGCTACTTTGAGTAATAGTTTCATCCGCGTGCGTTGTATTTATCTGCTGAGTAGAATGCTCGTCAAAAGATCCCATTTTGCGGAATTTGCGGTACCGATCCTCTACCAAGGTAATAGGATTTTTCCCTTCAAGCGTTTCTCTCGATTGTACGATAAACGCCTTTACATTGTAATACGTTTTTTCCCTATCGTGATGAGCGCCGCCTAAAGGCTCTGATATAATTTGGTCAATGATTTGCATTTCTTGCAAATCTTCTGCATGTAGTTTCAGCGTTTTTGCCGCTTCTGCAGATTTTCCTGCATCTTTCCATAAAATCGAGGCGCATCCTTCAGGAGAAATCACCGAGTAATACGAATGCTCTAACATCCCGATTGTATCACCTACACCGATACCAAGAGCGCCGCCAGAACACCCCTCTCCAATCACTACAATAATTATGGGAACCTTGAGGCCCGACATGGAAAGTAAATTATGGGCAATTGCCCAACCTTGCCCCCTTTCCTCGGCTGCAAGCCCAGGGTATGCTCCAGGTGTATCGATTAAACACACAATAGGAATGTTAAATTTTTCTGCTAGCTGCATACCTCGTAGCGCTTTGCGGTACCCCTCTGGATGAGGCATACCAAAATTGCGGTAGATCCGACTATCGGTATCTTTACCTTTTTCTTGCCCGATGATGAGGTATTTTTTTCCTTCAATATATCCTGTTCCCATCACAATTGCAGGATCATCAGCGTAGAGCCGATCACCATGAATCTCTACAAATTCACTGACCATAGCTTTGATATAATCAGAGGCGTGTGGTCTTTTTGGATGGCGACAAATTTGAATACGATCCCAAGAAGAAAGGTTGGCGTAGAGTTTCTTTTTTAAGGTGTGGAGCTTTTTTTCTAAGGAAGCGATTTCTTTTTCTGCCCATACTTCTTTTTGCATGCGCAACTTTTGTAAGGTATTTTCATATTCATAAATCTGTTTTTCATGAGGTAAAAGCGTCATACAAAAGTATTTTTCCTAATCTATTTTCTTATTTTCTTCTACGCCAGGTAGCTTTGCATCATAAAAATCTTTCACTGTATGCACAAAAGTAGGCTTGGTAATCACAATAGCAAAAAGCTCTTCCACATCTTCTGCTTTCATCCGAATGCATCCATCGCTTTTATACTGATGAATATGGCTTGTATCTTCAACAAGATTACCTTTTGCATCTACTTTCCAAGGAGTCCCATGAATACCATAGCCTCTAGGGCTATCTGCATCTAGGCTTACAGCTGCTGCAAAGGGGATCCATCTTGTCCCAAAAACGCGGATCATCTCCACTTTTTGCTCTTGGAAGTAGCCCATCATCCCAGGTTTATAAATAGCCACATTTTCTCCCAGCCTGTAACAGCCAAGAGGGGTAAGAAGCCCAGATCTTCTCTCTAAATTCTTCCTTCCCAAACCAACGGAATAGGTCTTTAAAAGCAGTCTTTTTCCCTCTTCTACATCGTAATAATAAAACCACATCTTGCAGCGGGAAAGATCCACAACTATATGAAATTCAATTTCTTTATCTTCACGAAATACATTGAATTCATCTCCATGGGAGACTTTTTGAGTAAAATAATCGGGATTGCCATTTAGGCTTCTTGCAATAAAATGGCGGGAGGTGTGGTGGTGGGCTGCGTAATCTGCAAGCCAAGCGCACCGATCTTCTAACCAAGGCACGCGGCTTGTGTAGGTAATGGTTTTGACAATCGGTAGTTTAGAGGCATCGGTGACAAATAGTTTATGAATAAGGTTCGCATCTGGAAGCGGCGTATTTGATAATTTTTCAGATGGTAGAATAGAGGCTTTACGTTCAGCTTTTGGCTCGATGACTTTGGGGGTAGTTTTCTTAGAAACCTTCTGCAAGGTAGACTCTTCTCCTACAATGGGAATTTCTTGCACCATAATATCTGCAGCGTCTCTCTTCTTATCTTGGGGCTTAAATACCGCTAAAATCAGAATGAATAAGAAAAGAGCACACGTTCCTATGAAGAAAATTTTAGAAAACTTCACTAGTTTCACCTCACATTATCCTTTCAATTATCCAAAAAATACCGTTATTTTTCAATCTCTGAGTGGCAGTACTAGTACTGGATTTTTTGAAAAATAGAAATTTACAAGGAGAAAAAGAAATAAAATAGAAAATAGTTTTGTCAAAAAAAGCGCAGTTCGAATCTGCGATGAAAAACAAATATTTCGAAAATAGCTAAATTAAAATTTTAAAAGATGCTATAAAGAAGGCGTTTCTGATCCATCGATCAGCTGACGCATTTTCTTGCCCGGAGTAAATTTGACGGCTTTTCGAGCTGGGATAACGATAGGAACCGAAGCATTTTTTGGATTGCGGCCAATTTTCTGCTTTCTTTCCACTACTTCAAACACTCCAAAATCTCGGAATTCTAGTCGATCACCTTCTGCTAGAGAATCGGTCATTTCATCTAAAAACGCTTGGATCACTCCCCTTACATCATTAGGGTGCAGCCCTCTTGACTGGGAAATTTTGTGAATCAGCTTTTTTTTTGTGACCGTCGACATCGCAGACTCCTTATTTCTAAATGTCTATATCGTAATTCTCTTATCTTGTGGAATTTCGGACAAGTGGTTTTTCAAGAAAGTCCATACTTTCCGCAAAAGACAAATAAACTAAGATGATTTCAAGCGGATTAAAAGGCGATTTTTCTTACCTGAAGATAAAAGAACAAAAGTACCTGAGATCACATCCTTTGCCTCGAGCACATAAAAAGGGTCTTGAACGCGCTCATTATTTAAATACGCGCCTCCGTTTTTTACTAAGCGTACAGCAGCAGATTTACTGGCAACTAAGCCTGATTGGACTGCAATATCAGAAAATTTTTCCGATACAACCGAAGAAAGTTCGACAGAAGGCAGATCTTTGGCAATCGCTTCTAAAGTTTCTTTATTGAGAGTAGCTTTTGCGCCCGGTTTTGCAGCATGCGTTACCTCTTCTGCTTTTTTGAGCCCTTTTTCTCCATGAACAAATAAGGTCACTTCTTGCGCTAAAATATTCTGCGCTGTGTTAGGCTGGTAAGAAGAGCTTTGCATCGATTTTTCTAAAGCATCGATTTCTTCAGATGGCAAAAGGGTAAGCCGCTTTAATAAGGTAATGACATCTGCATCTGCTACATTGACTAAGTATTGATAAAACGCGTAAGGAGACGTGCGCTCTTCGGATAACCATAAAGCGCCGCTGACCGTTTTACCTAATTTTTCTCCATTACTTTTTGTAAGTAATGGTGAAGTCATAGCGTAGGCTTCTTTACCGGTTTTTCTCCGAATCAATTCAATACCAGAAACCATGTTTCCCCACTGATCTGATCCTCCAATCTGCAGAGTGACTCCATATTGCAAAAATAAGTGGAAAAAATCAAAGCCTTGCAATACAGGGTAAGTGAACTCACAAAAACTCATCCCCTCTTCTGACTGGACTCGGCGCTTAACACTTTCTCTTGAAAGCATCTTTCCCAATCGGAAATAACGACCCGTGTCTCGAAGAAATTCAATGACAGTCATACCAGAGAGCCAATCGTAATTATTCAAAATTACAGCAGAATTTTCATCTGTAGTTTGCGGAAAAATCGATGTCAAAAAAGTGCAAATATCCGCTGTATTTTTCTCTACAATTTCTTCTTGTATTTTTTCTCTTTCCACCAGTTTACCCGATGGATCTCCTACTCGAGCTGTAGCTCCACCTATAAGAATATGCGGTTTATGTCCTGCTTTTTGTAGCGCCTTTGCTAGAACAATACTTACAAGATTGCCTAAATGCAGGCTGCTAGCCGTAGGGTCAAAACCGACATAAAACGATAGAGGAGCAGTTTTTTTGGACAAAAGCTTTCCTAAATTAGGATCGCTTACTTGTTCAATAGAGCCTTTTTTTTGTAATTCTTCTAAAACCATGATACAAAGATAGACTAAAAAGCGCTTTACAGCAAGGGGCAGATGGCAATACGTTCATCAAATTAATGCAAGTTAAGGGATAAATGCATCTTTCTGTACTTTTCTCATAATAGAGGCAATAGCTTGGGATATTTTTGCGGTATTTTGGTTTTGGTCGAATAAAGAGACTTTATTTTTGATTACAACGCGATTTTTAGCATGCCTTGCAATCCATATTTTGATTTCCGCTAATTTTTTTTGTAAGGCGCCGTCGGTAAATGCTTCGTCTACAGAGCGCATTTGTTCTTTGATTTTTTGTCTTGCTTTTTTCGTTTTTTCACTTTCTTCAGCATACAATTTATGATCCATATGGCGCTATGCTCCTTGATTTTTTTCAGACGAATGTATCCTTAAAAACATCTTACAATTCAAATTTTTATATGACAAAACAAACTTGCGGTTTTTCTTTTTTCCTTTCATACTGCGTCTATATGAACACCGATGAAATCAAACAAGAAGTAGGCCGTAAAGGAGCGTCTTTAGTTAAAGATGGCATGATTGTAGGTCTAGGCACAGGCTCTACTGCCACTTATTTTATTAAAGCGCTGAGCGAAGCATGCCAGCATGGCCTTTCCATACAAGCCGTTTCCTCTTCAAAACGCTCTTTTGACCTTGCAAAAAGCTTAGGCATACCTATGCTAGAAATCACCGATGTGAAAAGGATCGATCTAACTATTGATGGAACCGATGAAATCGACCCGCAAAAACGGCTGATTAAAGGAGGAGGAGGCGCGCATACAAGGGAGAAAATTGTCGCACATTTTTCCGATGTATTTGTGGTTATTGCTGATGAAAGTAAGCGTGTCCAGCAGCTCGGAGACAGCCGAATGCTTCCAGTAGAAATCATCTGTTTTGGATACAACACCGCGATACAAGCTCTTACTTCTATGGGTTATCGAGGAGAAATGCGCACCAATACTGATGGCTCTTTTTATACAACAGATAATGGAGGGTGGATCTTAGATGTAGAAATCAAAGGCAAGGACATCGACCAGGTACACACCAACTTGATTTCTCTTCCCGGCGTGATCGATACAGGGTATTTTTCTAGAGCAGCTGACGCCGCTTTTATTGGCTATAAAGACGGCTCTATTGAAAAGCTATAAGCGGCTAATATTTAACTTTGAATTGTTCATGAGCTAGACGCAGTAGCGCAGCTACTGCTTCTTCAGCGTCTTCACCATACGCCTCCACTCGAATTTTTGCCCCTTTATGAGCAGCTAACATCAAGATGCCTAAAAGTGACTTGGCATTAACGGAAAGATCTTTGTAATGCAAATAAATCTCTGAACGAAAATTCGCAGCGCATTTTACAAGCTCCGTGGAAGGCCTTGTATGTAACCCCTTACCATTTTTCACAACAAAAGATGCCTGAAATTTATAGGGAAAAGTAGCTCCAGTTCGATTTTTTCTCATTGATTATTCGTAAATATTTAACTTTACTAATAATGAAATAAAGCTTTTTAAGCAATCCTTTTTAAGTAGACAGGATCAAAAATCAATTAAGACCTATATTGATTAAGAAGAAACAGGCAGCGCTCCCATTTTTTCCAATAAAGCTTCCAACTCTTCTACCAACGCATCAAAGTAGCGCAAAGCAGATACAATCGGATCTTTTGTCGTCATATCCACCCCCGCTTTTTCCAATAAATCCAGAGGGAAAGCGGAAGATCCCGCTGATAAAAAATCTAAATACGGCTGCCTTTTTTCTTCTGGATTTTCCATAACGCCGTTAAATAATGATAAAGCTGCGCTAATACCTGTAGCATATTGATACACGTAAAAACTCCTGAAAAAATGCGGCACCCTAAGATACTCCACCTCAATGTAGGGATCGAGAGTTAAATCAGGTCCATAATATTCTGCATTGAGTTTACGGTATTCTTGTCGAAGAGTTTGTGGTGTGAGAGGCCTACCGTTTTCCACATATTCATGCATGGTCAGTTCAAAATCGGCAAAAAGCGTTTGTCTAAATAATGTACCCCGAATTGCATCAATTGCATAACCGATTAAATACGCTTTTTCTTCCAATGTTTTTGCTTGATCTAGCAAAGATCGAAGAAGAAGCTGCTCATTGAAAGTAGAGGCAACTTCTGCAAGAAAGATGGGGTATTGCGCATACAGGTAGTCCTGAGCTTGACGGCTTTTTTCTGAATGCATGCTATGGCCTGCTTCATGAGCAAGGGTAAACACTGAATCTAAGTCTTGCCTGTTATTGAGTAAAATATAGGGGTAGCTATCATAACAGCCGCCAGAATAGGCGCCTGACACCTTGTTTTTTGTTTGTTCTACATCGACCCATCTTTCATCAAAAAGTCCTTTTCTGAGCCGATTTTGATATTGTGAACCCAAGGGAGCTACAGAGCGGACAACGACATCGCGAGAGGCCTGGTAGTCCATTGAAAATCCATGATATTGAACAAGGGGAACATATAAATCATACGTGTAAAGATTGTCCAGTCCAAGAACCCGTTTTCTAAGGGAAATGTACTTAAGCATCCCTTTGAGATGTTTCTTCACCGTATGAATTAATGTCTTATAAACCGACGGGTCAATATTTTTCGGAAAAAGGGCTGCATCTAGACTACTCGGATAATTTTTTGCCTTTGCCATAAATACATCCGACGCTACCTGGCCATGTAAAAGCTCGGATAATATGTTTTCATATTTAGCATACCCGCCCAAAAACCGCTTATAAGCAGACGCTCTAAGCACGCGATCAGAAGAGCGTAAATACCCAATATATGTCCCTTGGCTTAAAGGGAGCTTTTTTCCGTTTTGATCTACCGCATTTTCAAAAGCAAGATCCACGTTATTCATCGCTCTATACGACATAGACAAAGAAGATAAAGGTTTTTCAGCAAGAGCTAGTAATTTTTCTTCTTTCGCCGAAAGAGTGTGGGGTTTCATACGGTAAATTTTTTGTAAAAAAATCGTATAACGAGAAAGCTCCTTCGACTGAACCAACGTAGAAAACTCCTTTTCAGAAAGGTCTAAAAGAGCTGGATTTAACCAAGAAATCGCCTCTATAAAATCCATGTAAAGAGTTTGCATTTCTTGAAATGCTTTCTTGTGGGCATCATGGCTTAAGTCTTCATCAAAACGAAGATGTGCGTACGTATAAAGCTTATCTAAGCTCCTTTCGAGGCGGAATAAATTGTCTAAAAATAACTTTAAAGATTGAGGAGAAGTTACGACAGATGCATCGCTTTCTTTAGGCCATTTCTTTTTTTGTTTCGCTTCTAAAAATTCTACTTGCCAATCTGCGAATGTAGGATACATAGACTCAACATTCCACACGTGTTCTTTGGCTACTTCTTGCCTTTCTAAGGCCATGGCATACTCCTTACTATCATCAACTTAAACCCTTTGCATTTTGTGTGGTTCCCTGTTTAGATTGCAAGTGTTTTTCTTGATGGCACCATTCTTTAGCAGACTTTTAGATCAACTGCTAAATTTCTATTGCAGAAAAAGACTTTTTTTCGCTATTCTGATGAGTATCAAAATGAAATAACCAGATTTCTCAACGGAGGTCAATATATGACGAAGCAAGCTGAACAGAACAAGGTTTCTTTGAAACCTGTAGGTTTTCGCGTTTTAGCCAAAAGGCTAGAACCAGAAGAGACGCTAAAAGGAGGAATCATCCTTCCAGACTCTGCTAAGAAAAAACAAGAAACCCTAGAAGTGATTCGAGTAGGGCAACCTAAAATTGTAGATGGAAAAGAAGTAGCTATTCCTGTTAAAGAAGGAGATCGCTTTTTGATCGCGAAGTATTCTGGCCAAGACGTGACCTTAAATGAAGAAGACGGCGAGCAAGAATACGTTGTAGTAGACGCAAATGAAATCGTAGCGATTGTGGAATAATTTATAGAGGAGAAACGTAACTTATGCCAGCAAAAAATATTAAATTCAAAGAAGATGCAAGAGCTAAAATCCGCACAGGAGCAAGTAAGTTAGCCTCTGCTGTAAAAGTCACTTTAGGCCCTAAAGGAAGAAACGTACTGATCGATAAAGCCTATGGAGGCGGACACATCACAAAAGATGGTGTAACCGTTGCAAAAGAAATAGAGCTAGAAGATAAGCACGAAAATCTAGGCGCTCAAATGATTAAAGAGGTAGCCAGCAAAACAGCGGATAAAGCAGGCGATGTCACCACATCAGCTACCGTTTTAGCTGAAGTAATCAATTCAGAAGGCCTCCGTATGGTTACTGCTGGATCGAATCCAATGGAGCTAAAAAAAGGTATTGAAAAAGGCGTAACTACTGTTGTAGATAAGCTAAAATCTTTATCTAAGCCGATTAAAGATTCTAAAGAAATCACACAAGTTGCCACGATTTCAGCTAACGGCGATGAAGAAATCGGTTCTATGATTGCAAAAGCAATGGACCGCGTAGGTAAAGATGGTGTGATCACAGTGGAAGAAGCAAAAACCTTTGAAACCACACTAAAAGTGGTACAAGGAATGAACTTTGACCGCGGTTATCTTTCCTCTTATTTTGTAACGAACTCTGAAACTCTGGAAGTAGAATACGAAGATGCTTACGTATTGATCTACGAAGATAAAATTTCTTCGATGAAAGATTTTCTTCCCATCTTGCAAGCCGTTGCAGAAACAGGAAAACCCCTTGTGATCATCGCAGAAGACGTAGAAGGCGAGGCTTTAGCTACTCTTGTTCTCAACAGATTAAGAGCTGGTTTAAAAGTATGCGCAATCAAAGCTCCTGGATTTGGTGACCGAAGAAAAGCTATGCTAGAAGATATTGCTATCTTAACTGGCGCGCAGTTCATCAGCAAAGATTTCGGTATTGCTTTAGATAAAGTAACTGTCGATATGCTAGGCCGCGTAAAAAAAGCGATCGTCAAGAAAGAAGAAACTACTCTTGTAGATGGCCACGGACCAAAAGAAAAAATTCAAGAGCGTATCCAGCAAATCAAAACAGAAATAGACAAGTCTACTTCTGACTATGATAAAGAAAAGCTCGTGGAAAGACTTGCTAAGCTTGCTGGCGGCATTGCCGTTATCCAAGTAGGCGCTGCTACTGAAGTAGAAATGAAAGAGAAAAAAGACCGCGTAGATGATGCGCAGCATGCTACAAAAGCAGCTGTAGAAGAGGGCATCTTACCAGGTGGTGGTACAGCTCTTATCCGCTGCATCCAAGACCTAGAAACCCTTTCTACAAGCCTTTCTGGCGATCAGAAAGTCGGCGTAGAAATCATCATGCGTTCTTTAAGCATGCCACTACGGCAAATTGCAGAAAACGCGGGAAAAGAAGGATCCATCGTTGTACAAAAAGTCCTTGAGATGAAAGGTGACCAAGGATACAACGCACAAGATGATCTTTTTGTATCTATGTATGAAGCAGGTATCGTAGATCCGACTAAGGTCGTAAGATGCGCTCTACAATTTGCTGCATCTGTAGCTGCTCTTCTTCTGACAACAGAAGCAATCATCACAGATGAAAAAGAAGAGGAAAAAGCAGCTCCTGCAGGAGCAGGCGCTCCTCCTATGGGCATGGGATACTAATCCTTCCACAAAAGGCGCTTTTCGATAAAAGCGCCTTTTTTTTATAAAAAACCCTTTTGCAAAAGGTGTTTTGCCGATATAACAAAATTATGCGGCAAATCTTTACTATCATCGCTTCAACAGTTTCCGCCCTACTCATTTTTTTTGGTGTGATCTGGGTTTTCAAAGCAAACATCTTAGCGCATTACTTATCAAGATCATTACATAACGCTCCTGTATCGATAGATTCTATTGGCTATAAAGAAGATGTATTTACTGTAAATCGTTTGTCTATATCCACCATTGCAGAACCTCAAAAAACCGCATTTTTCACGAAAACTCTGAGCGTATACGCTAACTGGAAACAGCTGTTCAAAAGACCTATTGTAATCGACGCTATTCAGGCAAAAGATGTATATATCCACATTACGCTCTACAAAGATGGTTCGAGCAATTGGAGCAAAATACTAGGAAAAAAAGAGAGTCAAAGCAAAAATGGCGCAGCTTACCTCATAAAGCAGTTATCGCTAAAAAATTTGCAAGTAACTGTTGCATCTTCTGGAAAGGTAAAAACATATCCGATCATCGATGAAATTACTCTCTACAATATTTCTAATGAAACAGGATTTCCAATCCATGAGGTGGAAAAGGCAATTTTTCGACTTGTTTTGAAAAAACTTTTCGATGATTTTGGAATCAAAACCATCGAAAAAATCTTAGATCGTGTGCTTCCTATCAATGGGAAAATCCCCTTATTTGGGAACTAATCTTTTAGATAGGCTTTGACAATACTTTGCTTTTGAAGAGGCTTGTTTGACACCGCAGAAGTAGGCACTTTTTCAATAGAACGAACCACTTCCATACCTGAAGTAACCTTACCGAAAATAGTATGTTTACCATTTAACCAAGGCGTTTCTGCCGTTGTAATAAAAAACTGACTTCCATTGGTGTTAGGACCAGCATTAGCCATAGCCAGTAGACCAGGTCCATCAAATAGGACATCTGCTGTGCACTCATCGGAAAACGGCTTACCCCAAATGGACTCACCGCCTCTACCGGTACCTGTAGGATCTCCCCCTTGGATCATAAAGTCTTTGATCACTCTATGGAATGTAACGCCTTTATAATATTCTTTTTGAATCAGCTGAATGAAATTTTCACAAGCTTTTGGAGCTACATCTTTCATTAAAGTGATTTCAATTGTGCCTTGGTTTGTTTCTAAAACAACCACGGGTCTGTCTATTGGTTTATCCATCGTTTTTACTGCTCCTGTTAGCGATGTACATAAAAATAACAAGAAAACAGAATACAATCTTTTCATAGAATCTCCTACACTTTTTTATGTTTTTTCATGATTCCGGCGGTCACACAAAAGCGCATTCCTTCTTCTACACTTAAAGAAATGCGCTGCACACGGGATCTCGGTACAATACAGGTATATCCCCCAATTTGGTAGCTGAAAGGAACGTAGACTACAACATCTTCTTCCCCTCCCATCTCTTCGGGCAAATCTTTTAGCTGCTCTCTTGTGACAAAACCAAGAAGCCGGATGCCTTGTAAATTCAGGACAACAACCTGACTGAGTTTTTCATTTTTTTCTGTCTGAAAAAAACTCATTAAATCAGAAATCGCATTGTATACCGTTTTAATCAGGGGGATTTTCCGAAACAAACGGTCGTTATACTGATAGATTTTTTGAATAAGAAAGTTATTGATGACTGTACCCACAAAAAAAATGAATACAAGAGCAATAGCGATACCTAAACCGGGAAAATAGTAAGCATCACCAATAATATAGGTAAAAAGCCAGCTGGAGATATTCTCTAAAATCAAAAACACCCAGGTTAAAATCGCTACCGTTAAAGCAAGAGGAGTAATGGCAATCAATCCTCGAAGAAAAATCCTACTCATAGTACCTATTTCATCAAAAATATTAGTCCTATCATAGAGCAAAAAAAAGATTTAATCTACCTCTGAAATCTTATCCTATTCAAAAAGATTTTAGCTGCGCTCCAATTTTTCTGAAATCTCGCATCTACACCTTATGAATCTCTCGACAAATCGATTGGTAATATGTCACGATTATAGATGATTGCGGCATCAGGTTTTTCATGTTCTTACTATTTTCTCTATTACCTCTTGTTTTCGGGCTGCTTTTACTATGTTTTGGAGCTAAGTGGCTGATTCAGTCTTCTGCCTCTCTAGCAGCGCTATGGGGCCTTTCTCCTTTTTTTACAGGTCTTGTAATTGTGGGATATGGGAGTAGCGCACCTGAACTTTTGGTTACCTTAGATGCCCTTTTCCTAGGTCATGCAGATGTATCTTCTGGCAACATTATTGGATCAAATATATTCAATAGCTCATGTATTGTTGGATTGGGATTGATGATACGACCTACTGCTTGTGAAAAAAATATCCGGTGGATCGATGCTCCTTTTATGGGCTTATGCTCTTTAGCGTTAGTAATAGCTGGCTTACAAGGGCTTACCAGCCGCTGGCTCGGAGCATGTTTTTTATTGCTTCTTGGTTTGTATACAGCATACAGCTACTTCTACGGAAAAAACCGCCCACAAAATCCATCTGAAAACAAAATAGATACTTGGAGCGCGCGTAGATCTTGCCTATTTTTACCCATTAGCCTCGCATCTTTGCTATATGGATCGCACCTTTTTTTAATTAGCTGTCTTTTTCTTGCGCAACAGCTTGGTCTCTCTGATACTATCATAGGCCTTACCCTCACTTCGATTGGCACCTCCTTGCCAGAACTTGCAGCGACCGTTACAGCAGCTTACCGAAGGCAGCAAATGCTACTCATTGGCGGCATTGTTGGCTCCAACATTTACAATGTTCTCGGAATTTTAGGATCCATTAGCTTAGTGCAGCCGCTATCTTTTGTAGAGATCAGCTATGTGGATTATGGTTTTTTACTTTTCTTGCACGGCGCTTTTATATTACAACTGCTTTATAAGCCCTACCTTGGAAGGCGGCAAGGAGCCCTTTTTTTTCTTTCGTATGGGGCATATTTAAGCTATCTACTTCTGCAGAAGATCCATTGAACAGGCGAAAATACTTTACTTTTTTAGCTCGTTAATGATTTGCTTAAAAAAATTTTTAGGATGATGTATGCGTTACTTGTTGGATAGTCTTTTTCTGCCGTTCATTTTTATATCGCCTTTATTCGGAGCCCCTTCTTTAGACCGGGCAACTACCCTATTTGAAAAAGGGATAGAACAAGCGTTGGATCAGTGGGGCATTCCAGGGGCTGCAGTAGCGGTAGTAAAAGATGGAAAGACCCTATTCATCAAAGGATACGGCTACCGGAACGTAGAGAAAAAAGAGCTTGTCACGCCAAGTACGCTTTTTCAAATCGGCTCTATCTCTAAAAGCTTTACCTCCACTTTAACTGCGCTTTTCGTAGAAGAAAATAAGCTCGACTGGAAAGATCCTGTCCGCAAATACCTACCTGACTTTACGCTATACGACCCTTGGGTAAGTGCAGAATTTTCGATTGAAGACCTCCTCACCCACCGCTCTGGTCTTCCTGAAAAAACAGGTAATATGCAGGCTTTAGTAGGCCTTACACCTAATGAAATCGAATACAACCTACGATTTATCAAACCAACTAGCTCATTTCGCACAAAATGCAGCTACCAAAATATCTTTTATGTGACCGCAGGAAAGGTCTTAGAAAAGATCACAAATAGCTCTTTTGCAGATCTTTTACAAAACCGGCTTTGCACCCCACTCGGCATGAACCAAACGATGTTTTCTGTGCAAAAATATTTAAAAGAAAAAAACCGCTCCTCATTTTACACGTACTCTGAAAAAGGGGCCTTGTATATTCCAGATAAACTTCCCTGCTTGCAAGCAATCGAACAGTTTCTTCCTGCAGGCGGGATCCATTCCAACGTAGAGGATCTTGTCCGTTGGATGAATTTCCAACTAAGAGTAGATGAGGAAAAAGCCTCTTCACTACTTTCTGCAAAACAAATGGCGCAGCTAAGGCGCCCTCAAATCTTTTCCAAATATATTGGAAAAAAACCCTGTTATTACGGGATGGGTTGGGCAATTACACAAATTGCACCGCGACCTTTTGTATGGCATGGTGGAGAAACGTTCGGAGCAAGATCCATCCTCGCGTTTATCCCCAAAGAGCGTTTAGGGATTGTGATTCTCACAAATTTAAGAAAAACAAAAGCCCCAGAAGCTCTTGTATGGGATTTTTTTGATGCATACTATGGAAAAAAAGATCGCAATTGGACAAAGGTATTTTTTGAAGAGCAAAAGCAAGAAAACCAAAAATACCGCCCTGCTACTCTTTTTACAAACGCACCTTTGGATAAATACGTCGGAAACTACCAAAGTGAGGTATTTGGTAAAGTAAAAGTTCTAAAAAAAGAGCAGCATCTTGTCCTTTTCATGGGACCTCACGAAATGCCGTTTTTTCTTCATATGCAACAGCAAGACCGATTTTCCATGCACTCTCCGATTGTAGGCACCCAGCAAAATGGCGTGCAATTTCACCGCAATAAAAAAGGAGAAATCATCGGCATGTCGCTAGCGCTGTTTGAAGAGGAGAGCTTTACCTCTTTTAGCAAGCTTATGGAAAATAGCTCCTCTTTATTTGGTTACCTTTGACATCCTCTCCCACCTAAAGGAAGAGGCTTTGCGCTCTACTTTTGGTAAAAAATTTTCATCCTATAAAAATATGTATTCTTTAAGAACGTGTTTTTTAGCAGATCATGCCTAGTTACACGCATTAAATCTCAGGAAAAACAAAAAAATCTCGATTCAAAAATCTGCTGAGGTGTATAACACCTTGTCATGTATTTTTTTATTGATCATCAATTAACTTGGTTACAATGGATCGCAGAGCGGCGCCATTTTCCCATTGATCAGATGCTTTTATTCCTAAATTTTTTTGACACGCCTTTATTCCTCTTTTTACTCATACCCATCATTTGGGTCGGCTACTCTTGGAAATGGGGAGCCCGCTTATTTTACTTAGTCTGGTGTTCTAGCGTAATGAATATGGTTTTAAAGTATTGGGTTGCCTTGCCAAGGCCTTGCGTGCACATGCCAAAACTCGCTATTGTACGTTGCACAGGCTGGAGCTTTCCTAGCGGTGGAGCGCAAATATCGGTTGTCTTAGCAGCTTTTTTAGCTTACAGCATCAAAAAACCTTGGGCTTATAAAACGGGCTTTTTCTTTGCTTTATTTGTTGGGATATCCCGCTTTTTTCTAGGCGTACATTACCTAACCGATGTAATCGGAGGCTACGCTGTAGGAGCTGTGATTAGCGCTTTATTCATCTATTTCCATGAAAAAATTGAGCGGATGGTTGGACAAAGGCCTTATCTTTTTACAGGGCTTGCTGTTTTTACTCCTTGTATTTTCTTATCCTTTGCTGAAAAAAAAACGCTTGTCCTACTGATCACTTTTGCTACTGTTTCTATCGGCTTATTCCTATCCATTATCAGTTCTTTATACTTACCGAAGCCGAAAAACACGTGTTCTTTTCTCACCAGATCGTCTATCGTTAGTATAGGCTCGATTGCAATTCTATATTTTTTACCCAAAATAAACCGAAATATCTCCTCTTTTCAAGCTGCAACTCTCCTTTTCTCTTTATCGATGTGGGTATCTCTTTTTTCTACTTTAACCATAAGAGGTTTTTATGCAGTCTTCAACTATTGCAGAACTACGATCTAGCCGAAAAGCGATGCTCACCGGCATGATCGGTAATATCTTTGAGCATTATGACGGTGCGTTATTTGGGCTACTTGCGCCCCTTCTTGCGCCCCTATTTTTTCCCGATGATCCTACAACCGCTTTGATCAAAACCTATGCCATTTTGCCTTTAGGCATCATTGCAAAGCCTTTGGGCGCAATTTGCTTTGGAAAGATTGGTGATTTTTGGGGTAGAAAGAGGTCACTATCGATGTCCCTTTCTGGTATGGCAATTAGCACCTGTTTAATAGGATTTTTACCTACCTATAATAGCATCGGCTACTTAGCTCCCCTATTACTTGCTTTTTTACGATTCTTCCAGAGCTTTTTTGCTGCAGGTGAAGTAGTCGGCGGCGCGATTTTTGTATTAGAACAATCGAAACAAAAAGAAAAAAGTTTTTTGAGCAGTTTGTACGACTGCACAAATATTTTAGGTATACTCCTAGCTTCGGTGATTGTGACTTTAGGCTACCATTTTGAAGTGTTAGAAACCGGTTGGAGATACCTCTTTCTTTTAGGCTCTATCTGCGGATGTGTGGGCATCTATCTCAGAAGATCTATGGAAGAAGAACCTTCAGATGAGCGTCCCGATGCGAAAAACGTACTACAAGTACTATTTAAATACCCTAAAGAACTTTTAGCAATCATTGCTGTATCAGGACTTTCCTATACTATCTATTCAATGAGCACAACATTTATGAACGGTTTTTTACCCTTGATCTCTTCTATATCAAAGAAAGAAGCTGTAGGTATCAATAGCTATCTACTACTTTTAGACCTTATGTTATTACCAGTAGCTGGGTATATTTCCTCAAAATATGGCAAAGAATACATCATGAGTAGAAGCGCAATCTGCCTAGGATTAGTGGCTATTCCAGGTTTTGCACTTTTAAGCACAGGATCGTTAATTATTTCCTCCATTGTGCGTACGGTATTTGTGATTTTAGGGATTTTATTTGCAGCGCCTTTCTATAGCTGGTCTATCGAACAGGTTCCAGCAAAAAGCCGCTTTTTAATTGTGGCTTTAGGTTACGCTTTAGGCTCACAGATCATTGGCTCTCCCTCTGCGTCTTTATCCCTTTGGCTATATAAAGTCACAAATGTGATCTATGCACCTGGATTTTACCTACTTGGAACTACGATATTTGCATTTATCGCCATCAAAGCGATGCAAAGACGAGGTGTACCATCAAAATTCCAAGCAGTAGACGCATAAACAAACTAGTGCATTACAAAAGCGAACAAAAGACACCTTACAATTGTCGGAAAGTTCGCTTTTGTATATGATTTTTTCATGCGTATTCTGTTTATCAAACTGAGTTCTATGGGAGATATTGTGCATGCGCTAGCTAGCATAACCGACGCTGTAGAACATGCTTCTTCCTTAGAAATTGACTGGGTAATCGATACAAATTTTCAAGATATCGCAAAACTCCATCCCCATATTCAAAAAATCATCTTAACCGATCATAGGCATTGGAGAAAAAAACCCTTTACATCGATTCCAGCCATTAGCCGCTTTATTAAGCAGCTTAGATTAAAAAAATACGACCTAATTTTAGATGGGCAGACCAACTGGAAAAGCGCTCTTATCTCTCTTCTAGCAAGGGGCAAACGCGTTGGATTAGATAAGCGCTCTTGCCGAGAATACATCGCCCATTTTGCTTACCAGATCAAGCACACTGTGTCTAGAAATCAGCATGCAGTAGAACACCTTCGAGAGTTTTTCTCATTAGCTTTAGGCTATCCTAAGCCAAAAAGCCCTCCCAATTTCTCTATTCATATCCCTAAAGAAAAAAATCCTCTTCCATTAGAGCTTCCAAATAGATATTACGCATGTATTCATGCGGCAAGCTGGAAAACAAAATTATGGCCTGCAGAATTTTTTGCCCGTTTAATTCAAAAAATACCTCATCAAGTAGTTTTGTTTTGGGGCTCTGAAAAAGAAAAAAAACGGGCAGAATGGATCGCAGAAAAAACAAAAAACGCTCTTGTACTTCCTAAACTATCTCTTATTGCAATTGCAAAGATTTTATCGAAAGCTGAAGGCGTTGTCTCTGTCGATACTGGTTTGGGGCAATTAGCAGGCGCTTTAAATAGGCCTTTAGTCGGTATACATGGCCCTACCGATCCAAAAAAAGTGGGATCTATAGGAAAAAATGTAGCGCATATACATTCTTCTCTTTCCTGTTTTCCCTGTCATAAACAGCGCTGTTTATTTCAAGGAAGGTCGCACAAAAAACCTGCCTGTTTAGAACAAATTTCACCAGAAACTGTTTGGAAGTTGTTACAAAATATTTCTATCTGAACGCTTTGTTGACGTAATTGTTCTGTTTACCTTATTATTAATACAATTTCATCAATTTATTTTCGTAAAAGGGAACCATGAATATTTTTCGGTCAATACCTCGTGTTTTTCAGCCTGTAGCATCTATAAAGCACTTTTCTAATCCAGCACCTACTATTTTTGGTAGAAACATACGCCCCCTATCAAGAGCTTCTCATTTATTTACCAAAAACAAAGTATCTGCTCAACAATCTAAAATGCTAGCTCCAATTGCGCTCCAGCCTTTAGAAAGTAGAAAAGATCATTACACACGCAAACTATGCGAAGCTATTCAAAGCGCTCCCTGTGGGCAACAGTTACTAAATACTTGTAACAAAGAAAAATTTATCCACCTCCTCTCTAGTATTTATGGCTCATCTGTTGTAGATAAAATAGTATTTCAAGGAGATAACCACTCCCGTTTCTACAACAAATTTTCAAATAAACTAACCGATAAAGATAAATTACATTGGCTTGTGGCAGTACGCCATCATTTGAATCTGGAGGATTTGGACCAAGAATTTTACAATTTTAAGCAAAGACATCCTTGCGCTGCTCTAGAACATTTAAATCCTATGGATTTTTCCCCAGTATATTCAGTAAGAGATCTACCTGCCTATCAGCTACGCAAGTTGATACAGGCTTTTTGTAATCCAAAAGCAGCGGCAGTACTGATAGAAAAAGGAAAAAAAAGTAAAGATATTCGACTAGGTCTTTATGATCACCTTTTCAATGAAACAATGAAAAATACTTCTTTGAAAAGTGCTGTAGACCCCTTTCGGGAATTAGAAGCAAAAGCATCCTACTCTCTACCAGAATCTTTAAAAAACGGTATGATCATAGAAGTAATGAGCGAGCAAAAAGAAAAACAGCTCTATGTATTAAAAGCTCAAATTCATAAAGACGGCGTGCACCTGCTATTTTGGACTCCGCTACATGGCAAGGGACCTTTACATATCCAGTGTCGAGGAACAAATGGGGTAAACAGTGTACAAAGAGACCTTGATCCAACAGGTGTTGGTAAAACAGCATTTGACAATTGCGAACAAAATATTTTAGCTATTTTGCAAGCTAGCGGTTGCAAGCACTTTGAAGTAACGGGCCATTCTCTTGGAGGAGCTGACGTACAACGTATGTTAGTCTTGCTTGCTACTTGGAAAGCACTAAAAAATCTTGTGATCAAAAAGGTCAACGCTTATGCGTGGTGCGCGCCAAAGCTAGATCAAGAAACAATTGATCAATGGAACCGTAACTTGCAGGTAGACCCTCAAATCAGACAAAATTTTTCTATTTCTTATTATGCTCATGAAAATGATCTTGTTCCGATGTGTGGGGAAAAAGCCTTAAAAGGCCTAAATTTTAGAGTCACTCGTGTTCGAAACCCTAAAACCGGCCTCAAAGAGGCGCATACGAAAAACTTTTACAATAATGGAAAAATCCGCGAGGAATATTTCCGTCAATCTAGCAGTAGTACTCAGTTCAACCGACTAGAAAGAGCTCAAAGGAGAAATTACAGTCAGATCAGTAACTACCTCCAGGACAAGGAAGGCTTCACTCTTGTTAGCCCGCAATTACCACAGCATACGCGTAGAATCGAATGCACTGATGAGCAAATTAAACGACATAAAAAGTTGCAAAAGGAATTTGCAACAGGTATCCACAATAACAAACGGCTCAACAGCAGTGTTTTTCGACCTGCTCAATACGGACTGTACAATTTAGTAGGAGCAGTAAATAGAGCGGCGCGTTACTTTATGTAGGCAATTACATTTAGTTTGCATGCAAAAAATGCTATCTAAAACACAAACATACCACTTTATAAAAAAGTGGTATGTTTTTTTTTGGATGTTTTTCAAAAAAACCGGATAAGAAAGCGCCGTATAATTTAGCTTACAAATCACTGCTCTACCTAACTCCAATTGCCCCACTTAGTTTAACACTATATATATCATTGTAAACTCAATGAAAAATTTAGTTCTATTGATGGAATACAAGGTGAAAAGATACAAATAGCAAAAGAGAGAGGCTTAAGAAGCCGATTTAACCATTTTTCATAGATGTGACTAGCGATTGTAGCGTCTTTTTTGCATCGCCAAAAAGCATAGCTGCATTGGATTTAAAAAATAGAGGGTTTTCAATACCAGAAAAACCCGATCCCATAGAGCGTTTTAAAATGAGCACATTTTTCGCTCTATGCGTTTCAATAACAGGCATACCGTAGATAGGACTAGAGGTGTCTTCTTTTGCAGAAGGATTGACTACGTCGTTTGCTCCGATGACAATACATACATCTACCTGCTCCATCGTGGGGTTGATTTCATCCATTTCAACTAATGCATCGTAGGATATACCCGCTTCTGCTAATAATACGTTCATATGTCCTGGCATGCGGCCTGCTACTGGATGAATTGCATAACGCACGTCTGAACCGTTTTCTTCAAAGAGT
Source organism: uncultured Chlamydiae bacterium (assembly GCA_937899275.1). Classification (GTDB taxonomy): domain Bacteria; phylum Chlamydiota; class Chlamydiia; order Chlamydiales; family SM23-39; genus CALBPE01. The sequence goes on along the minus strand of CALBPE010000095.1, from coordinate 19,320 downwards.
GCAGAAAGCTCCTTTAAAGAATGCTGCGCCTGCGCTACAGCAAGTCCATATCCAGGGACTACAAGAATTGTTTTTGCAGATTCTAATAGGTAGTAGGCATCATCTGGCTGCATGCTTTTATAAGAGCCTTTTTCTCCCGCTTTTTTAGAAGCGCTTTTAAGAGAAAATCCGCTAAAAAGAACATGAGATAAACTACGGTTCATCGCTTTACACATAATCGATGTGAGGATGATTCCTGAAGTGCCAACTAAAGCCCCTGAAATAATCAAAAGAGAATTTTGGATCACAAATCCACTAGCCGATGCAGCAAGCCCTGAATAACTATTTAAAAGAGAGATCACAACAGGCATATCAGCTCCACCAATAGGAAAGACAAAAAGTAGGCCTAACACAAGGCAAAAACCAATAAGACAGGCGTAAAAATAGCTTCCTGCAGCAGGATCGATTGCTAAAAAAGTCATTACAAAAGCAGAGGCAAAAAGAAGCAAAGAGGTCAGCGTTTTTTGTGCAAAAAATACTATCGATTTTGTAGGCAACACCCCTTTTAACTTACCCCAAGCAACTACGCTTCCTGTGAAGGTGATGCCGCCAATAAAAATAGACAGCGCCAAAGTAAGAGAATCTAAAGGAGTAACTATAGAGCGGCTCCAAACAAAAGCTGTTCCTACACATAAACTAGAAAGCCCGCCTAATCCGTTTAATAGCGCTACCATTTCAGGCATAGCTGTCATCGCTACTTTTTGCGCCATATAAATGCCAATCAAAGAACCTACAAACATAGCAATGCAAATCGATGGAATCGATACGATCTCTTCATGGGCAAGAGTAGCTACGACAGCTAGCAGCATCCCGCAGGCAGAAAGAAGGTTCCCTCTTTTTGCAGAATCTGGCGATCCGAGTTTTTTTAAGCCGAGTATAAAGAGGATAGACGCAAGAAAATATGCGCTTTCTATGAAAAATTTCATGTATAGGTCCTATTTTTTTTTGAACATACCCAGCATACGATGGGTTACCAGATAGCCGCCCACAATATTGATTGTGGCAAAAATTACCGCCAAGAGGCCTAAAGATTTAGCAAAAAAAGTGGATTCCATACCCGATGCCATCATCGCGCCCAGAAGGGTAATTCCAGAAACAGCATTTGCGCCTGACATTAAAGGAGTGTGTAAAGTAGAAGGCACTTTAGCGATCAATTCAAAGCCGAGAAAAGAGGCTAACATCAAAAGAAATATGAGTAAAAATGCCGTATCCATTAGGAGACTCCTTGTAGCTCTGAAATGGTGTTATGAATAATATCTCCTGCATGCGTGACAACAGAGGAAGACAAAATGGGATCGTCCAAGGAAAGAAAAAAGCTCTTTTCCTTGCAGAAATGCGCTAAAAGCTCATAGAGATTTCTGGAGTACATAGCCGTTGCATCATGGGCAAAAAAGCCGGGTAAATTCTGGGGGCCAATCACCTTTACACCATGAATATCCACCGTTTCACCAAGCGCGCTTCCTTCAACATTACCCCCGCTTTCTACCGCCATATCCACAATAACAGGTTGAGGAGCTTTTTTCATCTGACTGAGTAGATCTTTTGTAAGGATGATAGGCGCTTTTCTTCCTACCAAAGCAGCTGTTGTGATGATGATGTCTGATGTGGCAGCAACGCGGGCCATTTCTTGACGCTGTTTTTCCAACTGTTTTTCAGTTAAAGCAACTGCATAGCCATTTTTTGTTTCTGCTGTTTCACCTAAATCCACTTTAATGAATTTCGCGCCTAGAGACTTTACCTGTTCTTCAACTACAGGGCGGGTATCAAAAGCAGATACCTTAGCGCCGAGCCGTTTTGCCGTTGCAATTGCTTGTAGCCCTGCGACGCCGACGCCAATCACAAAAACGCTAGCAGGGCGAATAGTTCCTGCAGGTGTTGTCATCATCGGAAGAAGAGTAGAGTGATGATTGGCTGCAAGTAAAACCGCTGCATAACCTGCGATGCTTGCCTGCGAGGATAGAGCGTCCATTTTCTGCGCCAAAGTAGTCCTCGGAATCATCTGCAGGCTAATGGCAGTAATACCTTGTTTTAGAAATAATTCTGTAGAAGGGGCGTCTTGATACGCATCGTAAAAACTAATATGAATCGCCCCTTTTTTCATCAAAAGGATCTCTTCTAAAGAGCTTGTATTGACTCGAAGATGGATGTCTCCCTGCTTCAAAATAGAGGGTTTATCAGTAAAAATCTTGGCTCCTACATCCTGAAAATCTTGATCTTCATATGCTAGATGTTTTCCTAAAGAAGACTCTACATACACTTCAAAGCCCAAATGGACATATTTTTGCACCAGATCGGGGGTAATCGCGATGCGGGTTTCTTGAGGCAAAGATTCTTTTGCAATGACAATTTTCTTCATATACATCCCTGAATAAGAATCAACCTAAGCAAATAAATACTTTTCGAGCAATTGTAGGAAAAAAGAAGCTAGGGCTCTAACGAAATCAAAGATGCATACAGCCTAGAAAAATTAAGGGTAGCAATCCATATTTCTGCATCATCTTTACCATAGGCTAAATAGACCGTATCTCCGCTTATTTCAAAGCCTCCAGGAAAGATTACCCGCTTTTCCCTTTCAGAGTCGGTATAAAAACCTTCTGCTAAAATAGGAGAGGGAGATATTTTCGTTAAAGCAAAGGGAGGCTCTGCAGAAAATGTATAGGCGCCAAAAAAATAATGCCACATATTGAGCCCTGCAGATGCATTTGAAGCGACCACTCGTCCCGAATGGAAAAAACCAAAATACTCTCCATTGATTAGCTGGGGATTAGAGCTTCCTCGAAGCTTTCCATAGATCCAGTTAATTGGGCAGTAAGAAGAGCAGTAATAACTACAGTCGCCTGTTGCAAAATCTAACGTCAAGATTTCATGCGGATTGATCGTATAGGAAATCAGAAGCTGATCATCAAAGGTAAAGGCAGACCAATTTTTTTGCCAAAATTGCGTAGAATAATGGTGCACCGCTCGCAGTTTTAAAGGAGGACCTGCTAGGTATTTTCCCTCATGCAGAAACACTTCTACAATAAACATATCCCTTCTTTGTTTAATCGTTGGGCTTGTTTCCTTGTCGTTATCATGATAAATCAGAAAAATACGATCTTGGTACCGAAATAACTTAGCATCTTCTGATTGCGATTGTACCTGGTGTGTATACAATCGGGTGTTAATAAGATGAGGCTCAATAATTGTCTCTAAATTTTCATCGAGTAAAGCAAGACCTATCCGGCAATAATAGGGATTGTTTTTGATATCGGGACAAAAACGAAAGCTCAACAAAAACCCCTCATCTACCCTTAAAATCGATGGGTTAAATGCATCGGGATATTCTTCAAATCCAATTTGCTTTGTGTCGATGATGATATCTGTTGTAAGATCCACATCAGCTACCTGATCTGTCATTAAACAAGATAAAGGAATAAGAAAAGCAAAAATCAAGCGAAGTAAAACCATACTATTATTCCATCTCATCAATAGGGCAAGTAGCAACGCCAATCCCTGAATCAGCTGCGCCGTAATATAGATACCATGATCCTTGATAGGGCACTAATCCTTGCACAAAGATGGCTCCCGCACCATACTGGCCGCTTCTTTCGTAGGACGTTTCAGGTGTTAAAAAACAGTCTGAGGCTCTTTGCAGCACTTGCGTTGGTTTTTGCTTATTAAATAAAACCTGACCTGGAGAATACACCCACTTTGGCATCCTTTTATCCCCTCTAATCCCTGAATTTTTTCCGTTATATAATAAAAGAATTCCATCTTTTTGCAAAATAGCTGGCGGGCCAGGTTCTACTAAAAGGCTATCAAAATGCGATGCTCTTGGTTCTAAGATGGGTAGTAATCTTCGGTCCTGATCAAAAATAGGGGTCCAATGAATTAAATCTTCTGAAGTCGCTGCATAAACAGTCCCCTCTCCCCAATACATCCAGTATTTACCATGGATTTTTGCAGCTATTAATCCGTCTTTTGTTGCTCTACAAACAATGGCTCCTGCTTTCGACCATTTTTTACGCATCGATTGAGAAAATGCATACCCATGCTTTTTCCAATCTTTCAAATTATTAGAACTTGCAACAGCAAGTACAGCAATTTGCCGGTTCCACTGGGTATATGTCATCACATAAAGACCATCTTCTCTTTGTACAATACGAGGATCTTCACATCCGCCTAAATGCTCGTAGTCAGCTTCTGCATCTTCTTGAGGGAAAAAAGTAGGCGCTCTATTTTTTGTAAAATGCACGCCATCTTCACTGATAGCAAACCCTAACCGAGATGTATGATTGCCTAAACCTGAGCCGCAGTTATCTTCGGCTCTATATATCACTACAACTTGATTGCGGTATAAAGCAGCTCCAGGATTAAACACATGACCACTTTCCCAAAAAACGTTTTTTTGCAGCATAGGGCAAAAAAACGAAGAAAAAGGATCGCTTTTTAAAATAGGTCTGTTTGCATCCACCCTAGTAAATGGACCGAGTTCCCAAGAACTTGCATAGACATTGCCACAAAAAAAGAGGAAGAAAATAGAGCGCAAAAAAATATTCTTCATCAAAAACACCTAATTTATCTCCATCGATCTTTTCGAATAACCGCCACATATTGCAATTTACGCAAAGGCTCTTTTCCTCCGTCCAATACATTTTGGTACAAAATGGTATAACCTAATTCATCAAACCCCCGAAATGCGCCGCGTCTTACAAAGTCCCAGTTCCAGTCATCAAATACCGCGATAAATACATTAGCAAAAAGATCGTTGTATTCAGTAAAAGCTTTTCGGTTGCTTTCCTCTGTATGATCTGCGTCGTAAAAATAGATGTTGATCGGGTGAGTAAATATATTTTTGTTAATTGAAAAACAAGCGCTTTTAATAATCCGAAAACTATCTTGAGGTAAAAAAGTATAACAGTTTCTATAAAAAAGCTCTTCAGTACACTCCTTAAACCAATCGAGCCCCACCTTTTGCACAAGGGATAGTTCATTGCCATATAAAGCAGCTACAAATGAGTCTCCCCCAAGAAGACCTACGTGTAAATGAGATGAGCCTGGTAAAGAGCAGAGGTTATTCAGCAAGTGGTACTCTCTAAATTCGGTTAAATCTTTTAATGAACTTTTGCGTCCATTTTTGATCACCGAGCCCCGCCAATCTGCCGCAGCCTGCGTGTTCATGAAGTCTTGATTTGAAAGGCGCGAGGTATGCTGCAAAGCCTTTGCAAAGCTGTTTTTTGCATGCTGCACAAAAAGCGCTTCTTCTTGGGTTTCAGAAGATCCCAGCTTTAAAGAATAAATCATCGGCACTTCTGCAGAAAACAAAGAAGGTGTGACAAAAACAAGCAACAAGCGTAGATATTTTTTCATAGTAGACCCTGTAGTATGGTAAAAATCTTTTTGATAAAAATAGCTTTGCATCATAGGTTTACATGCACATTTTATCAATAAATTTTTATCAATGGGACAACGTAAAGACTAACCAAGATAGATCGTATGCTCTTGGTGCAATTATAAGCGAAAAAACCACCTATAGACTAAAGCCTCTTCTCAACAAAAAAATAACCAGAAAACAGTTAATTACCAATTACTTAGAAAAAAACTCCTCCCATTTTAAATCATCGATCTAATCTGAATCATTATAGATTTGGTGCAATTGGTGCAATTATGATAAGGTTGGTGCAATTATGCGCAAAAAACAATTTTTTGAGGAAAGGGAATCTAAAACAATAGAACTCAAATCAGCACTTCCAAAATTTGAAGCATTAATTAAGACCTGTATAGCATTTGCAAACGGTGTTGGGGGCTCAATTGTTATTGATGTGGAAGATACAACCTTAAAAACATACCCCCCTTCTTTTTTGGCTTCGGTTTGCATTGAAATACACACTTAATGAATATGCTTTCAGTTTTTTAATGCGTCTATTGTAAAGCCAACTGCAAAAAGTTTTTTCAAAAGATCATTCGAACGAATTACCCTTCCATTATTAAATCTACAAGGGTCTTATATCACGTGACTAAAGGACCATGTTTTTTAAAGAATAAATCGATTGCAACTGATGAAGTAGAGCGCGATCAGCTACTTGATTCGTTTGATTAGGAACAATAGACAGATTAGGCCCATTATAACTATGAACCCATGTGACTCCATTGTCATCAGAATGACTAAGCTGTCGTTCGATTGTCTTCAATGAAAAGTCCACCTGCAAATCAAAGGCATTAGAAAAAAGGTGTATTTTGCGTTTTGCAGCGATCAACAGATCTTCTGAAGATTTACGATCAGTCAACTTTGACGATCTGTTTATCCCATATAGAATGAACAAAGGATTTAAAATCAAAATACTTATTAAATACTCTATTAAAGTCCTAAGTATCGTGTAAATCCCATTCACCAGCAGTTTTACAAGCTGAGGAGTATATTTGTTGAATATCTCTCTACTTTTTCTAAACTGCAATACATCAGGCAAAGTCTCATAAATAATATCTCTTAGACTCATATTTATAGAAGGGAAGTCCACCCCTGCTGTTTTTAAATACTTTATTGCTAAAGTATTGCAATTTTGAATCTGAATATTAAATCGAATAGTACTACGTCGATCTTCTCTAATCTTGTTTAATGTCTGATTAAATCTATCTAATGAAATAGGATAAGTAGTTGTAACGCGTCCTTTATGAGGCCTAAACTCTTCATAATCGAGTATAGTCGGCATTCCATTAATCGTTGAAAAATAGCCCATTTCATTTTGCAGCTGATCTTGTTCATCTGTTGATCCAAACCCTGTGCTATACACAAAACCGTCTTTATCAATTAAACGAACATAGGCATGCAACGGCACATTTTTTTTGTAGTTTTGCTTCAAGCCAGTCAGGTAACTATTGGGACTGCTCCATACATTTCGTGGCACAGTCACAATCTGAATAAAGCAATTATCGATTGAGCTTTTGTTTGTATGCTCTCTCAATCGTAGAAGTTGAGTAGAGTTCAACTGCACTACAGGCAAAAATTCACGATGGGTCCAACGATCAACAGGCAAAAGACCATTTGTTCCTAAATAAGTCCAATTTTTCTTGGTTATAGCATGTTGAATTGTACCTCCTCCTTCTTTGGAAAAGATAAACTGATTGGAAATTTTCTCTTTAACCAGAACAAATTTACCCTGCATCCGTATCTCGATGCCGTTTTTTTCATGATTAAATCGGATTTCACTATCCAGAACATCTCGCGTTTTTTGAAAACCTAAAATAGGAAAGATCAAACGAGTAACCAGTAAAGTTGTAGCTCCTTTAAGATCATCATTAAACCATTGATCTTGCAATCCAAGATTAGACCATTTTCCCTTTAACCGGCTAATATAGTTGTTGTTCAGATCGGAAAGGTTTTTTTTCGTATGAAAATAAGGCAGATTAAATCTGCTATTAGATACAATCACAAAAACTCCCATTTAATAAATATTATAAAATAATATTCCTTTATTTAAAATAGTTAAAAAATATTTTAAATTTATTATCTTTTTAACATTCCCAATCAAACAAAAAGTAGTCAGTTTCCAATGAGATTTTTTAAATGGGTATATGAATCTAAACAGGAAACAGCAAATCTCCAGATACTGGACACACTTCGAACTGTTGACTGGGCAAGCTTCTCCAAAGAAGTTTCAATTTGCTCCCTTTCTACTTCTGGTAGCTCAGTCTACAAAATCAACTCAATTGACCTGAATGAGTAGGATTTGTAGAATTCAAGTATGAGACAGTCAAAATATTTTCACATTTTGAGACCTTTCCTAGAGGTTCCCTTATTTACGGTAAAAGATGCAGAATCCAAGGGCATTCCCAGGCATGCTCTTGCCTATTTTGTCAAAATAGGTGTCCTTGAACGCCTTTACCCAGGCGCCTATCGTTCAGTGGATTATGAACAGAAAGTCGCTTTTCCTTTGGAACATGTTGCATGGGCAACAACTTCGATCCGAGAAGGAGTGATCTGTCTGATTTCAGCACTCTGCATCTATAACTTGACAGATCAAGTGATGAGAGAAGTTTGGATTGCGATTCCCAATCGCGCCTATGCATCAAAACGACCTGATAGCCGCATTATAAGAATGCGTAATATTGATTTAGGCAAGACAGAGATGATGTTGGGAGAGTATAAGGTAAAAATCTTTGACAAAGAGCGTTGCGTAGTTGACGCTTTCCGGTATCTTAGCCACGAAATTGCCATTAAAGCATTGCGGCGTTATTTGCGTGATAAAAACCACAAACCCGATTTGAAAAAACTACAAAAATATGCAAAAATCCTTAGGGTCAAAATAACTCCTTACCTATTGGCTTACACGACATGATCACAACGGACATTTAAAAGTCATTCAAAGCACGGCAGCGTAGCATTACGAATCAAATGAGGGAGCATATCAACGGGGACGAAGTATCTCATCACAGCAAAAACGGTCCTGGATTTGGCTAAACGTGCTAAGGAAATTTTTATGAGTTCGAAATTAAAGGAAAAACAGGAACTTCTGAATTTCGTCTTTTCGAGAGTAAAATTGAGATGGAAAAATTGCTGGTAGCACCAGTAAAACCGTTGTCTACGATCTTTGCGGCGTCATATCGATGAATAAATCTCCGGGTGCAAGATTCGAACTTGCGACCAATGGATTAACAGTCCACTGCTCTACCGCTGAGCTAACCCGGAATATTTTATACCGATTTTACTGATTCATCGCGTTAAATAGCAAGTAATCTTTCATCAGCCTCAGCTCTATGGAAACATTTCCAGCTGCGTGTACGGCAAAAAGAGACCTAAGTACATGCTGCTGCAATTTTTTTGTTTAGAAGCTTTAACTGTATCTCCAAAGCGTTTGAAAATATCCGCTCGATATAAAGCTTTGCATCCACAAATGGCAACTATTTTTCTATCAGCTTCCTAAAAAATGTTCTATTGAGCTGTGGGCATTTAAATGGAGTCATTCGCTTTTTATAGATATGATCTCAACCAACAACAAACAAGAAACGTACATATCATAATTGAAAAGTCAGGAGGTGTAACACTCATAAGATGCACCTTATTCTTTTTACAAATCTACTTTAGATAAGGTAGAAAAAAAATGTCAAAAATTTCTCTTACTGGCTTTCATGATCTATGCTACAATGAGTATTCATATTATCAAATATAAGTCCCTATGGAAGAATCTCTTAAAGGGCAGATTGCCTCAATCCTTTTCCAAGCCCCTGATCAAAGCTACGCGATCGCAAGGCTACAAAGAGAAAACCCCTCTTCTTTGGTCACGATTTTAGGGCATTTATCCAATGTAAAAGTTGGTGAGTGCGTCACAGTAAAAGGTAGCTGGCAAAACCATTCTCATCATGGCAAGCAGTTTCATGTAACAAAGCTCTCTATTACGCCGCCGTCTAGTATTGTTGGCATACAGAAGTACTTAGAGTCGGGGATGATTCAGGGAATAGGTCCTGTATACGCAAAAAAAATTGTGGAAAAGTTTGGAGAAAATACCTTAGATATCATTGAAAACTTTCCCCAAAAACTCTGTCAAATTCCTGGATTAGGCGAAAAAAGGCTGCAACAGATTATCGCTTCTTGGCAAGAACAAAGAGCGATTCGCGATGTGATGATTTTTCTGCAAGGCCACCATATTAGCCCTGCTTATGCGCAAAAAATTTACCGCGTTTATAAAGAACGCAGCATCGAAAAAGTACAGGAAAAACCGTATGACTTAGCCAAAGATATCTTTGGCATCGGGTTTAAAATGGCCGATGCGATTGCTCTTAACGTCGGGTTTGCAAAAGATTCTCAAGACCGTCTAATCGCAGGACTTAGCTATACCCTTTGGGAACTTAGCTCTAAGGGACATACATGCGCGTTAAAAAGCGCTCTTTTAGAAGAAGCAAGTAGCATATTAGAAGTAGATATAGCCGCTTTACAAGCTCCTTTAGAAATGGCAGAAAAACAAGGCTTTCTTGTGATGCAAAAAGAAAGCGATTCTGAAGAAGTATCCGTATGGGTAAAAGCTCTTTATCAAGCGGAAATATCTATTGCAAGAGAAATCAAAAGGATTCAAAACGCTCCTCTTCGCATGCGATCGATCGATGTAGAAAAAGCGCTTGTGTGGGTTCAAGAAGAACTTGCTATGACGCTTGCTGATGAACAAAAAATCGCAGTAAAAGCCTGTTTAGAAGAAAACGTACATATCGTAACGGGAGGACCTGGTACGGGAAAAAGCACCATCACAAAAGCGATTTTAACGATTTTATCAAAAATCACAGGACAGATTTTACTTGCCGCTCCTACAGGAAGAGCGGCCAAAAGACTGACGCAAATCACCAAAAAAAAAGCATTTACCCTGCATAGTATACTAGAAATTGATTTCATCTCTGGAGGATTTAAGCGCAATAAACAAAACCCCTTGTCTGCTGATTTAATTATTGTAGATGAAGCCAGTATGGTGGATACCGAACTGATGCACATGCTTCTTTTGGCCGTGCCAGACCATGCAAGACTTCTTTTAATTGGAGATGTAGATCAGCTGCCATCGGTAGGGCCTGGCAATGTATTAAAAGACCTCATCGATTCTCATGAAATCACCAGCACAAAATTGCAAAAAATTTTCCGACAAGCCGCAGGATCAAAAATCATCATCAATGCTCATAAAATCAATCAAGGTGATTTTCCAGATGTAGGTCATTACGATTGGAGCGATTTTCATTTCTATATCGAAGAAGATCCTGAAAAAATTGCAACAACCATCGAGTCTTTAATCACCAAAACGATTCCAGAAAAAAAGCGTTTTCATCCTATTTGGGACATTCAAGTGCTATCCCCTATGAAAAAAGGAGCCATCGGAACGGCGGCTTTAAATGAACGTCTACAAAAAGTCCTCAACCCTTGCAGCAAACCTTTTTATCATGGCTCAAGAGTGCTTCATCCAGGTGATAAGGTGATGCAAATCAAAAACAATTACCAGAAAAAAGTATTTAACGGCGAGCTAGGTGAAATCATAGAAATCAACCTTGTCTCCAAGCAGGTCCTGGTCGCTTTTGATCAAAACAAAACAATTGAATATGATTTTTCTGAACTCGATGAGCTGCAACTAGCTTATGCAATTTCTATTCATAAATCGCAGGGAAGTGAGTTTCCTTGTGTGATTGTACCTATGCACTCTTCTCACTACCCTCTACTTTGCCGTAACTTACTTTACACAGCGGTCACTAGAGGTAAAAGATTTGTTGTTCTTTTAGGAACAAAAAAAGCGGTTGCCATTGCGATTCATAACGACCAGGTATTTCGTAGAAAAACAGGGCTAAAAAAGGCTCTTTCTGAAGAGAAAATCGCAGAGCCTATCTATTTGGATTTATTTAACTGACAATAGCTCCAGCTGGAAGATCTACAATTTTAGGGATTTCTAAATCCTTGCCATCTCCTGCAGCTAAAATCATTCCCTCACTTTGAATACCCATGATTTTTGCTGGTTTTAGGTTAGCTACAAATAGCACTTTTTTACCGATGATCTCTTCAGGTGTTACGTGCAGAGCAATACCTGACACAACTTTTCTTACGCCGATACCAATATCTACTTCAAGCGCTAATAACTTTTTACTTTTTGCTACTTTTTCTGCAGAAAGTACTTTTGCAACCCTTAGGTCGAGTGCAGTAAAATCAGAAAAATCGATTTCTTCTTTGATAGGAGAAACGGTAGGTACAGGTTTTTCTAACATAGCTTGCTCCTTTTCAATTATATGGTCTTCAATTTTTTGGAATAATACCTTGGGAGAAGGTGGAAGAGCTCCTGTTGGAAGCTCGGGTAGAGCATCTAAACGCTCTTTTTCTAAAGGTGTTTTATAGCCTAAAGAGCGCCAAATCGCCTCTGCTGTAGTAGGCAAAATAGGACTCATGTATAAAGCCAGCCTTTGGATACATAAAAAACAAAAAAACAAGGTAGTTTGCACATCTTCTATTAGACCTTGTTTTACTTTTTTCCAAGGCGCTTTTTCGTTGAAATAGCTATTTCCTAACGAGGCCATTTTCATTAGATGAGAAGATGCTTCTCTTACATGAAAACCCTTATAGCTTTTTTTCAGCTGAGAAGTTACGTTTTCTAGCTGCTCTTTAAAGGTAGTATCTTCTTGTACAGGATCTTTTGCCTCTTTAGGAATATCCCCTCCCCCATGTTGGAGGGTAAACACCAATACCCGGTGGATAAAGTTGCCTAGTTTGCCTACAAGGTCGGCATTACAAGTTGCTTGAAAATCTTTCCAGGTAAAATCGGCGTCAGATGTTTCAGGAGCATTGGCGGCTAAATAGTATCGGATCTGATCTGGTTGATAATCTGATAGCATTTGAGAAAGATCGATGTAGTTGCCATCGGATTTAGAAAACTTTTTTCCCTCTAATCGTAAAAACTCATTTGCAGGTAGTTCATCTACTAGGTGGTAAGGTTGATCTTGCCCCATCAACATAGCGGGAAAAAATACCGAGTGAAAAGGGATATTATCCTTACCGATAAATTGGATTAGCTCCGTTTTACAATCGCACCAAAACTCTTTCCAAGCATCGGGCTTTTTCTGTTTTCTTGCCCATTCTTGGGCAATGGATATATAGCCAATCGGCGCATCAAACCAGACATAAAAAACTTTTTTCTCACCGGTATCTAAAGCAATCGGAATACCCCAGTTGGAGTCTCTTGTGATAGCTCTTGGGCGAAGATCTTCGATGTACTTTAAAGAAAATTTATATACATTTTCTTTCCAGTTTTTTGTTTTTACCCAATCGGTTAATCGATCTTTAAATGCATCGAACCGAAGGTAGTAATGGCGGCTTTTCTTCCGAATTAAAGGAGAGCCTGTCAGTTTAGATCGGGGTTTAAGTAAATCGATTGATTCATAATTTGCTCCGCAAGATGGGCATTCATCACCTCTTGCTGGATTAAACCCACATTTAGGACACGTTCCTTCTACGTAGCGATCTGCAAGAAATTTCCCCTCACTTTCTGAATAAAGATGATCTTCTTCTTTTGATTCGATATAGCCATTTTTCTGTAGATCATGGAAAAATTCTAATACGCGATCTTTATGCAAAGAAGAAGTCGTTCTACCAAAATAGTCAAAGGAGAAGGATAAACGGGAAAATAATCTGCTGTTTACCTCATGAAAATGATCTACATGCTCTTGAGGAGATTTTCCTGCTTTTTCAGCAGATAGAGTAATAGGCAGGCCATATTCATCTGAACCAGAAAGAAAAAGCACCTGATTTCCAATCAGACGCTCAAATCGGGCGTAGATATCAGCTGGGAGATAAGCTCCTGCAATATGACCTAAATGAACCTGGCCATTAGCGTATAAAAGGGCCGAGGTAATGAGTTTACGGTCCATATTATAGTATGCCTAAATCCCCTTTATCTTCTTCATTGGTTGCTTGGGCTTTTTTTCTAATATCTTCTAACAAAGCGTCAAGATTAGAAAAGTTGCCAGATAAGATGGTATCTCTACCGATATGAATTGCATAATTTGTTAAGAGAAAATTTCCCTTAAACATTTTTTTAATTCTTTCATTGGTCAGTGGGTTTTTCGCCATGGTATTCCTTACTGCTTAATCGGTGACTCGGTGCTCTTCTGCTATTACAATACTTTTTAATGCTTCGTAAGCTGTAGAAAGCACATCGTTAACAATATGATAATCGTAATATTTTACCATCTCAAGCTCTTTTTTTGCACGTTTGATCCTCACAGCCATTTCTTCTGGATTTTCACTACTTCTTTTTTTTAATCGGGATGTAAGAGCGTTAAGAGAAGGAGGCGATACAAAAATGGAAATACACGGAATCTGTTTCTTCAGCTGCAAAGCTCCTTCTACATCGATGACAAAGACTGTGTGTAGCGAGTTTGCTTGGTTATTTTGGACTAAAGATTTACTTGTCGCATATTTATTTCCAAAAAGCTCGACTACTTCTAAAAAATCGTCTTCTTTTTTTAAAAAATCTTCTTTGGTAAGAAATAGATAATCTTTACCGTCTACTTCTCCATCGCGCTTTCTTCTAGTAGTGTAGGAAATATTTTTTACTATATGGGGAAATTCTTCTACTAAGCGATCAACAAGCGTAGTTTTACCTGTACCTGCAGGCGCGCTCAAAATAAAGGAAAGCCCTGTTCTTTTTTTACTGCACATTTTGCATCTGCTCTTTAATTCTCTCAATTTCTATTTGCATAGCAAGCACCTTTTGAATCACGGGAAGATAAGAAGATTTTGAAAGAATTGTCCGCATTTCACGAAGCATCTCTTGCGCGATAAAAGTCCCCTCTTTACCAGTCAAACTCTTATCCATTTCAATTAAAGCGCGCATTTCTGTCAAATGGTGCTTCAAGCGGGTGATCTCTTCTGCTACATCCATTTTATCGAGATAGATCGCAACTTCTCTTGCAATTTTTTCCTGATGATCGGGTAAATAAGTAAAGTTTTGACACCGTTCTTGCATCTTTTGTTCCATCTCTTTTTGTATCGATGGAGAAATTACATCCAGCGCTTTGAGATGTTTTTCAATAAGCTGTAATCTACTTTTAAGATCTTTCTCTAGTTCTTTTCCTTCCTGCTTTCTGGTTTTATTCAGGGCAATGACCGCTTTTTTTGTCAGCTCTTCTACAATATTTTCCCACAACTTTCCCCGGTAAGATACTTGGATAGACGACTCTTCTAGCTGCTTTACTAAAAAACTTAAAGACACATCTTTTTCTGCATAGCCTAGGGCTTTTGCCGTTTTTTGCCAGGCTTTTTGCATCTCTAAAAGTAAAGGTATGCTCCAAGATGTAGATACTTTTTCTTCGGTTACTGCAAAATACAAACGGGCTGTAATTTGCCCTCTACAAAAAGAGCGCTTCAATGTTTGTAGAAGCGGCATTTCAAAAAAGCTCAGCTCCTTTGGTAAGATCACAGACACATCTAAGTGCTTGCGATTAACCGACTGCAGCTCGAGTAGCAAAAGTCCTGCAGGTGTCTTTTTTTCCGCTGCACCAAAACCTGTCATACTTTCCATAAAAAACCTTTTGTTTTATCAACTATACATAATTTTGCAAAAATATATTAAAAAATAAAACAAAAAATTGTTAATGTAAAAAAGAAGATATAAATATATAAATACATCATTTTCTGGAGGTGTTTTTATGAAAAAACAAAAATGGATATTTTTTGCAAAAGAAGTAAAAAAAGGCTGGGCAATGGGTATTGAAAGGAATCATTCTTACCAAAAACCACCCCGCAATCTTCAAGAGATTATCCGAAGTACTCTTGCTAAAAAAATGCCTACTTCATAGCAAGTTGTACCGGCTTAAATGATGTCCTATGAATCAAGGTAGGGCCATACTTTTCTAGCGCTTCCTTGTGGTCTTTTGTGCCGTATCCCTGGTTTGTATCAAAGCCGTATTCAGGATAAAGTAGGTGCATGCGGCTCATGATCCAGTCCCGCCGAACTTTTGCGATAATTGAAGCTGCTGCAATGACCGCGCTTTTGCTGTCTCCTTGAACAATCGGCTTTTGAAAAGCTGTGATTTTTGGTCCAACCGGATGAGGCCCATCTACTAGTAAGCAGTCAGGCTTTTTTTTCATTTTTAGGTAGGCGTCTTCCATCGCAAAAAACGCCGCTTTATGCACTCCTAAACGATCAATGGTGGCTACATCTGCCAAACCAAGAGAAAAAGATACCCGAGGATCACGAACCAAAGCGTTGTAGATACGCTGCCTTTGTGTTTTATTTAATTTTTTGGAGTCGTTGAGTTCATCAAAGGTACATTCAGATGGAAATGTACAAACGCAGGCAACTAAAGGCCCTGCAAAAGGGCCCCTTCCTACTTCATCTACTCCGCCAACAAGGGAAAAACCTTGCCGGCGAAATTCTTCATCTAAAGCGTATAATGACACAAGATTTATGAAGCAGACGAATCTTCTTTAGGAGCTTCTTTCTGCTCTTGCACCGCTGCTGCTTTCGCAGGAGAGTTAAAACGGGCGCGAACTTTTGCTCTTTTCCCTTTTTCACCACGAATATTGTACAGCTTAGCGCGCTTGGTTTTACCCGCTCGGATTACTTCAATTTTCTGAATCCTAGGGCTGTGTAAAGGAAACAAACGCTCCATGGTACATCCATAAGCTTGTCGATATACGGAGAAAGATTCAGATAATCCCCTACCTCTTTTTGCAATCACAAGCCCTTCAAACACCTGAATTCTTTCTTTGTTTCCTTCGATGATTCTTACAGATACCTTTACTGTATCACCTACTTGAAATGTAGGAAGATCGGTTTTCATATGGGGTTTTTCTAGTTCCTCAATTATGCTCACTGCATTACTCCTTGATTTTCCAAAGATCTGGGCGCATCTTACGTAGTTTTACAGCTCCCTGCTCTTTTCTCCATTGTTGAATATTTTTCTGATGCCCGCTTAACAATACTTCGGGCACCTGCAATCCTTCATACTCTTGAGGCCTTGTATATTGGGGCCCTTCAAAAGCGGTTTCGCCTGCAAAAGAATCTTCATAAGGTCCATCTTCATTACCCAATACTCCTGGAATAAAACGGGCAATAGCTTCGATCAAAACAACGGTTGGAGCGCATCCGCTGGGTAGTACATAATTCCCAATGCTAATCTCTTCATCGACCTCTTCGTCGATGACTCGTTGATCGATCCCTTCATAATGGCCTGCAACGAAGATCAAATGGTCTTCTTTTGCAAGCTCTTCACACTTTTTTGCATTGAGCAAAGAGCCTTGTGGCGATAAATAAATTGTTTTTGATTGGGGCGTTTTCACGCTCCTAATCGCATCGATACATGGACCTGGCATCATCACCATTCCCGGACCGCCACCAAAAGGGCGGTCATCGACTTTTTTATGTTTTCCGATAGCAAAGTCTCGGATGTTTACTTGTTCTATCGATAGGAGATTTTTTTCCTGCGCCCTCCGCAATATACTTACGGAAAAGGGACTAGAAAAGTACTCGGGGAAAAGAGATAGAACATGAAACTGTTTAGCCATCTACTTTGCTTGCTTTACGCCTTTTTCTAGCCTTTAAAAGTGCAAGTTTTTTGGCTGCTGCTCTTTTAGCAAGTGTTTCTGGAGAAAAGCGCTTTACTAATGCTGCTGCTTTCTCTGAAATCTCTGCACCTTTAGATAGCCAGTGCTCTATTTTATCGGCATCTAACTGCATATCTTTTTCTAGTAAAGGATTGTACCATCCCAATAGATCGACATATGCACCATCTCTTGGTGCAGTTTTTTGCATTACAACCAAACGATATGTTTGGCGGTTTTTATTTCCTTGTTGTCTTAAACGAATGATTAACGCCATTTCATTTTTCCCATTGTTTTTTGTATATCGCGAAAACTGCCCATTTTATTCATATTCTTAGGCATTTTTTTGCAAAATTGTTTTATCTTTTTAAATCTTGTTGCAAGTTCTTCAACAGCTTTTTCTGATGTCCCAGATCCACCTGCAATCCGCTTTTTTCTCGATCGAGAAAGAGCTACTTTCTCTTCTCTTTCTTCTAAGGTCATAGAAAGGATGATCGCTTCCATTTCTGTAAAACGCGTTCGCGACTTGTTCGAGCAGGGAAAGAAGTCGGCGCCCTGCATCATCTTCATTAGTTTTTTAAGAGTACCTATTTTTCTCTTATTTCGCTTTTGTTGCAAGTAGTCTGCATAGGTAAATGTAGCAGAGCGTAGTTTTTGCTCGATTGCCTTGCCTTCCTCTTTACTAAAAGCATCTTCTGCTTTTCGGACAAGGTTGACAATATCGCCCATCCCTAAAATGCGATCCGCCATCGATTTTGGATGAAACACCTGAAGATCTGCAATTTTTTCCCCTGTACCCTCAAATTTTAAGGGCTGCTTTGTGACAGCAAGAATAGATAGTGCAGCGCCTGCTCTTGCATCTCCATCAAGCATCGTTAAAATGACGCCAGTGATTGAGACTTTGTTATGAAAAGCTTCTGCTGTTTTTACCGCATCTTGGCCTGTTGCTGCGCTGGCAACAAACAGAATTTCTTTTGGAAGAACAGCTTGCTTAATTGCAAGAAGCTCCTGCATCAATCCTTCATCCAGATGAAGTCTACCTGCTGTATCAAAAATCACTACATCATATTTCTCTCGAAATGCATAGTCATAGGCATTTTTTGCTACCTGAACCGGATTTTTGTTCGCCTCTTCTGCATACACAGCAATGTTGTGGTCTTTACCGAGCTTTTGCAATTGCAAGACAGCAGCAGGCCTTTGTAAATCACAAGCTGCTACCAATACTTTTTTTTGCTGCTTTTTCTGTAAAAAATGCGCAAGCTTCATGGAATGGGTCGTTTTTCCAGAGCCTTGAAGACCGCACAGCATAATCCCTGAAGGTTTCCCTTCAAAAAGAAGAGGGCTTTCTTTTTCCCCCATAAGTTTTTGCAAGGCATCGTGGACAATTTTAGTGAACTGCTCTTGGGGCTTTACCGATTTGATCAAGGCTTTTCCAACAGCTTCTTCTTTAATTTTCTTAATGAATTGACTTGCAACGGAGTAGTTTACATCTGCATCAAGAAGAGCAAGGCGCACAGAACGGATCGCCTCCGCTAAATTCTCTTCGGTTAGGGTTTTTCCCTTGCCGATGCAGGCAAATGCATTTCGCAATTTTTTTGTTAGATTTTGCAACATAATACAGATTTTTTAGCTAAAAAAATACTATTGATATGACGTATATAATATAGAGAAAATCATTCTCTTTCAAGGAAAAAGAAACGGGGTTGACCAGACCAATCTTGTAAAATTTCTTTTTTAACCCAACAAGGAGAATGAAATAGCGCAGGAACAGACTCCCCTTGATCGTAACCGATTTCAAAAAAAACCGCACCTTGAGGCTCTAAATAACCAGGCAGATCTTGAGCAAATTGCGCGTAGATCTCCCAGCCCATTTCCCCTCCAATAAGCGCTTCTTTCGGCTCTTTTTTCAAGCCTAAAGAAGAGTTGGCATACGCATTTTGACTGAGATAAGGGGGGTTAGCCACAATAAAACGGGCCTTTTTTCCCGCAAAAGGCTGTAGAAGATCGCCCTTAAGATACGATACATCAAGAGCATGTTTTTTTCCGTTTTTCTTTGCGACTGCAAGCGCTTTAGAAGAAGAGTCGCTCAGAGTTACATCCAACAAAGGAAACGTTTTTTTTAACGCCAAACCAATAGCGCCGCTACCTGTACATATATCCCAAAGACTTGCTTTTTCCAGAGAGACCTTCTGCAAGCGCTTCACAATGAGATCGACAAGGATTTCTGTTTCAGGGCGAGGAATCAACAC
>CALBPE010000094.1 GCA_937899275.1 uncultured Chlamydiae bacterium | reverse complement strand
CTTGTTCTTTTTTTAACTCATGCAAAAGAAGGTTTTCTGAATGGGATAATTTTTAGCAAATAATGGAATTTTCAAACACCAAAGTAGCTAAAAAAAAGAGGACGAAAAGCCCGCCTACCCACAAAAATAGTTTAAATCGTAGATGTAAAGAGGTTTTCATAGCCGTTTTTTGTAATGAGAAGAGTGTTTTCGTAACGGACGCCTATTTCTCCAGGAAGATAAATACCTGGCTCAATGGTAATCACCATACCGGCTTTTAATGCGACGTCCTTGTCGGGGCCCGTTTGGTTAATCGACGGAAACTCATGAATATCTAACCCAACTCCATGACCCAAACTATGGGTAAAGTAGGCGTCCATGTTGTGTTTCCTAAGCTCTTCTCTTGCTGCTGCATCTAAATCTTTTACAAGAGCGCCTTCCTTACAGTAAGAAGCAGCTTTTTCATAAGCTTTGATTGCCAGGGTATAAAGGTGCCTGCCACGTTCTTTACCCTCACCATGCATAAAGACGCGGGTCATATCAGCGCAATAACCTTGGTAATTTGCTCCAATATCTACGAGGATTATATCGTTTTTTTCTAATCTTTGATCTGAGGGTCTATGATGAGGATACGATCCATTTGCCCCAAAGGAAACATTGGGGTCAAATGAGGGACAAATGGCTCCTTCGTCTACGATAAAACGGGAAAAAAAAAGAGCAAGATCCTTTTCTTGCATCCCTTCATGGACTTTTTTTTGCAGCGCAATATACCCTTTTTCTGTGATCTTACATGCCCGCTGCATCTCTGAAATTTCCTGCTGGTCTTTTATCGCGCGGAAAAAGCGCATGGTGCTATTGATCGGGGTAAGGTTTTCTATTTGTTTTTTTCTCTCCGCGTAAAGAGCGTAAGAAGTTTTATCTGCATCAAACCCGCAAGATCGAAAAGATTGCATGCGTTCTAACAAAGCGTCTTTGTTGTATACCGCACAGGGAACCTGAACGGTTGTCTGGATTTCACTATAGTACCTGTGGTCGGTATACAGAGTAGATTTTGCCGGCTCTACAATGAGTTTTCCAAAAGACAGTCTTGCTCCTGTGAGATAGAACAAATCGACTGGATCCTCAATCAGCAGGGCAGAAACGTCCCACTGAGAAAGAGCTTTTTCAATCTGATTGATGCGGTTTTTCCAAATATTAGCGTGCAATACATGCCTCTTGATCTAAACGTTTCAAATCTCTCTCCGTTACCTGCCTGCAATAAGGAGGCTCTATTTTACAAGTATGCAGTAGAATTTTCAGCTCTCCTTCACCAAGAGTTTTTTTTGCGGCAAATAGGCGGAGCTTTTTTTCTAAGTAGCCATGGGTAAGCCTCTCTACATACAAACGCTCTTTTTCTGGCTTTCCCTCGATAAACAAAAGAAATAGCTCTTCTGCATCTTCGGGGCGCAAAAAAGGGGGCAAAGCGTCGATAGAAACGGCTCTATTCAAAAAGCGCATTTCAATCCCTAAAGAAAGAAAAAGCTGCATCCAGTAGTCTTCGAGCTCTTGCACCTCTGGGCTTACAGAAAACACATGAGGCGCAATGAGCGTTTGCCTTTCCCCATTTTTTTGCGTTATACCATGGAGCATATGTTGAAACAATGCTTCTTTTCCGTTCATCATCCAAAGCTGCCTTTCTCTTTCAAAAAGGATGTAAGAGCCGGCGCGGCTCAAATAGCGGATAGAAGGCGTAGGTTCTTCGACCAAAGGCATTTGTAAAAGGGGCTCTTCGGGATGGGGCGCCTGTTCTTTTTGAAAAAAAACCTGTTTTTGAAAAGATAGAGGCTGAGAAAATGTGGGGTTTTCTTCTTTGATAGGATCAAATAGCGAAAAAATCGTTTTTCTTATCCAACTCTCTTTTTGAAACCGAATTTCTTTTTTCTCTGGATGGATGTTTACATCGATTAAATGGGGATCGAAAGAAAAGTGGAGCACAAAGCTTGGCTGCTCTTTTTCTCCGATACGGGTTTTGTAAAGCTCTTTTACAAGGCTTGAAAGAAATGGAGAGCGGACCATGCGTAAATTGACAAAAAGGTACTGACCTAATTTGGTGCGTTTTGCCATCTGAGAAGAGCCTAAAATCCCGGTCATAGTAAGGCCCGCTACTTCTTTAGAGATCCATTTTCCCGTAGTGACAAAAAGATCTCCCAGTACATTTCTAGCAGACTTTTTTAGCTGATCTTCTACTGAGTAGCCCGCTAAAGAAGGATGGGAAAATGCCGTTTTCCCCTCGATACTCAATGTCCAAGCAATCGATGGAAAAGCTAAACTAAATGCATGGATAAGTCGAAGAATTTGCGAGCGGATGTAGGCAGCGGTTTTTTGAAAGGCCTTTCGAGCAGGGGTATTAAAAAATAGATCCTCTACAATCACAGTGGTTCCTTTAGTACGAGCGGCCATTCTTTTCTCCTGCAAGACACCTGCAGAAAAGCGAAAAGAAGACGCTTTTCCTGAAGCGTCATAAGCGCTTTGCAAAGTACAAATGGAAACCGCTGCTATCGAAGAAAGAGCTTCTCCTCGGAACCCCATAGTGGTCAAAGAAAGAAGGTCTTCTGCCTTTTCGATTTTTGATGTGGTATGGCGAAGAAGCGCTTTTTCAATTTCTTGCACGCCCGATCCGTTATCTGCAACAGAAATGTATGCATAACCTGCATTTAGGCTAACGGTGATTTTTGTAGACCCGGCGTCGATGCTATTTTCGATCAATTCCTTTACAACAGAAACGGGGCTTTGTACCACTTCTCCAGCAGCAATTGTATTGATCACCTCTTCTGATA
Source organism: uncultured Chlamydiae bacterium (assembly GCA_937899275.1). Taxonomy (GTDB): domain Bacteria; phylum Chlamydiota; class Chlamydiia; order Chlamydiales; family SM23-39; genus CALBPE01. The sequence goes on along the minus strand of CALBPE010000094.1, from coordinate 22,673 downwards.
GTGTATGAATCTTCATAGGTATAGTTTCCCGTTTCTACACAAAAAAGTCGAGGCTTCATCAAAAAGATCTAACGGTTTTTCGAAAAGTGTTTCAATTAGAATGGGCTATTTTGCTATCTTTATTGCATGCGTTATTTTTCTTATTTCATTATTTTATACTTTCTACCTGTTGTTTACTTACAAGCGTCGTATACAGGCAGCCCTGCCGATCCATCTTTTTTGCAAGGAGGCTTTACAAGCCAATACTTATTTCATATTTCTTCGGGATACATCAACGATACCGTTTGGGACAAAAAAATACGGCCAAAAACACTCCCTGATTCTACTGCGCTAAAAACCCCTCAAGAATTTAAAATTGAGTCCCAATGGGGCGCAATCATCTTAACGCTGTTAAAACGCCTTTCTGTTTATACGTATTTGGGAGTTTCTAAAGAAAAAATGGATTGGGAAAATAAACCCAACTACTATGGAGATGAAAATCTAAAGACAAAAAGTCATTTCTCTTTTAGCCTAGGCACAAAAGTGATTTTACTCCGATTTGGATCGCTACAAATCGGTGTGAACGCCCAGTATTTTTCTATTCCCTCTGTAGAAACAATCGAAAAAAGAATCCGCGATTTATACATCCCTTTTCCGCTAAGCGATCAATACCTTGAACTCAAAGAATGGCAGGCAGCTGTCAGCGCGGTAAAAATCCTTGGACCTTTTTCTGTATACGGAGGCTTAAAGTGGATGCAGTCAAAGCTTAAGGTATCTGCTACTGGAGAGCCTACTCTTCGATTTATCAATCAGAAAAATCTCGGGCTTTTTACAGGACTTACCATCAATATTACAAGAGCGCTTTATGGGACAATTGAAGGGCGATTTTTTGATGAATATGCGCTCTCTTTTGCAACAATAACTGCATTTTAATTAAGATCAACAGTATGGAAGAGCGTCTAAAAGCGCTGCAAATTGTGCAGCGACTGCAAGAAAATGGATTTACCGCCTACTTTGCAGGAGGATGGGTTAGAGACCATCTTCTCGGTGTAGATTCTTATGATATCGATATCGCAACAGATGCGCCTGTAAAAACAATACAGACTCTATTTGAAAAAACCATCCCGATAGGACTGCAGTTTGGTATTCTTGTGGTGGTAATAGGAGAAAAGCCTTTTGAAGTAGCAACTTTTCGATCAGACGTATCTTACGAAGATGGAAGAAGACCTACTAGCGTCATCTTCACCAGCGCAAAAGAAGACGCTAGCCGAAGAGACTTTACAATCAATGGGATGTTTTTCGATCCTGTGCAAGAAACCATCATCGATTATGTAGGTGGAAAAAACGATATCGAAAAACAAGTGATCCGGGCCATTGGAAATCCTTATGAAAGGATCAGAGAAGATCGCCTTCGGATGCTGCGAGCTGTCCGCTTTGCTTGTAAGCTCGGCTTTACTTTAGATCCTGAAACCAGAAAGGCGATTTATTTTTTTAGAAAAGGGCTTTTTCCCTTTGTAGCGATTGAAAGAATTGCGCAAGAGCTCGAAAAGATGCTCCAACATCAAACGAGAAAAAAAGCGCTGCAACTGCTGTTTTCTTTAGAGCTCTTACAAGAGATTTTTCCCGATCTGCAACTAGCCGATGCCAAGGCCTTGGAAAAAGCGACCATAAAGATCGAACAATTCCCACAAGATGTTCCTCTATTAATCTACCTTTGCATCCTACAAAAAAATCTCGATGTAGAAGCATATGCCACCTACTTAAAACGCTCGAAAAAAGAAAAGCTATCGGCCCTTTTTTGGCAAAAAAGCGCTGCTTTAAACGAAAAAGATGATCTGTATACTTGGGCATCTTTTTACGCGCATCCAGACGCAGATCGCTGCATCCATCTCACTTCTTTACAAAAATCTTCTGAGAAAAAAACAGCTTTTTTGCGTACGCATCAAGCTAGAAAAAAGGAGCTTTTTCCCTTTATTAAACGGCTCCAAAACAAAACGCCTGTGCTAAATGCATCCTACCTGATGAATAAAGGAATAACTGCAGGCAAAACCTTAGGAGATCTTCTCAAAAAGGCGGAGATCCTCTCGGTAAATCAAGGCATTACCGATCCCGATACACTATGGAATCACCTTAACGAATCTGCAAAGCTAGAAGAGTGATGTCGTCTTGGGGTTTGTCTCCCCCTGAAAAAACCGCAAAATCCTTCTCGATTATTTCCACAATTTTTTGCGGGTGTATATCTCCCGTATTTTCCAATAAATACTGCAGCCTTTTTGCGCCGTAATACTCTCCATGAGCGTTTTGCATCTCTACAACGCCATCTGAATACAGCAAAAGGAGATCTCCTTTTTCTAACAGGCAAGTTTTAGGCTGAATCGATAAAGAGTTTTCTATACCTATAGACCCTTCATCCGTATCCAAAACATGAAGAGCGCCTGTCCTTTTTTTTAGGTAAGCAGGCCAATGACCTGCATTGACGTAGGTGAGCTGCCGGCTTGTTTCATCATAAGTAGCAGACCAAATGCTTGCAAACATGCTGCTTTCATGGGCATCTAAATAAAACAACTGGTTGGTTTTAGCCAGGGCTTCTGCAAGAGGGCTTGATTGAATGGCTGAGCGAAGAGCGCTTCTTAGCCCCAATGAGTAAAGACAAGCAGATACTCCCTTACCCGCAACATCGGCAATCGCAATGAAAACAGAAGAGGGGTTTATACGGAAAAGATCGTAAAAATCTCCTCCCACTTCTTTTGCAGCAAGGTACCTCGTCTCTACTAAAAACGGCATATCTTCCTGCTGATAGCGCAGTAAGCTTTCTTGGATGGTATGGCCGAAATGCAGTTCTTGCGCGTAGATTTCTTTTTGTACTCTTTCTTCTTCTACCCGTTTTTGCGCAGATAAAAGTGAATCTACCATCCTATTGAAACCTTGCCCTAACGTATTGATTTCAAAACCAAGGGCATCTGGAGTAAACCGCGCCTGCACCATCCCTTTACGCACATCTTGCATGACTTCTACAAGATGCATCATCGGTTTTGCCATCCGTATGGTGCATAAAATCGATACGCTACCACCTACAATGACAATAAGAAAAAGCAGCATCACAATCCGAAAGATATATTCCTGGATATGTAGGGTTTTAATTGCAGACTCGGGAAGATCCAAAAGCATATACCCATCAATACCTGGTACAAAAAACTGCACAGCAAGCCTATTTTTCCCGAAAATAAATCCATCTTCTATTCCTGAAATAGCGCGAAGAGAAATCAAATTTCACTGATATTTTTTCTTATCGATATGCATCCCTTGCAGCTTCGCATTTGAACTTGCAATGATTTTGTTGCCTTCCGACACAAAAGAAAGGGTAAGAGGAGAGTTGACATCGAGCTTAGCAAATCCTCTAACAAGTTTTTCTGCTGTATTAGAAATGATCAATAACCCCTTAGGATGTGTACGAGAAGAGTCCCATATAGTGATCCCTACATAAAAAAGGGCTTTTCCTTGAAATGGGATAAATCTTGTATAGTAAAAGCGATTTTTTCCCCAATATCCCTCTAGCCTAGCCGAGTCAATCTCACAGCTTTTAGCATACGCCTCGCATTGCAGCTGCCCTTTAGGATTTTGCGTAATATAAAATAGATTCTGCTCGCCCACTTTTTCTGTAACCGACTCTAGATAAGCCTGTTTTTCCCGAAAAGAGAAGGCGCCTACTCCACTATCCCAACCGCCCACCTCTTTTTCTACAACCGCAAGTACAGTTTCTTGGTAGTGAAAAAGATCCTCGATGAGTTTTTGCCGGTTGAATCCGATAATTCTAAGAGAATGAAATGCATCTCGCATACGAATACGGTATTCGTGGCGGTATGATATAATACTATGAATCAGTAAGGGCAGCACTAAAATGACGATGTTTACGAAAAAAATTCGCATGGCAAGTGAGGCGGCAATTCCTTTTTTTGTTGGCTTTTCTCCCATATGTCTTATAATTTACCTTTTGAAGGGTTAATTTCATGCTACCAAAACCGATTCAGAGCCTGCAACATAAGCTTGTAAAAGATGCCGTTTTACTGAGAAAAAACAAACAAGAGCGGCTAAAAAAACAACAAGTGCTCGTCATAGGAAAAAAAATGGTCCAAGATCTTTCTTCCCATGCGGCTGCAGATGTCCTTTTTTGCGGGGAGGATGTAGATCTCTCTTACCTCAACAGCCCAAAAGCTATATATCATGTATCTTTTTCCATCCTAAAAAAAATCAGCGGCGTTTGCCATCCCGACGGCGTTGCGGCCATTTTTCCCTTGCCTAAGATGCAATCAAAAATAGACTTTCCTCTACTGATTTTAGACGACATACAAGATCCGGGTAATGTAGGTACGTTATTTCGTTCTGCTTTAGGCCTTTTTTGGAATACGGTTTTATATACTCCGCAAACAGCTGATCCTTTTGGGGAAAAAGCGTTAAGCGCATCGCGAGGAGCCGCTTTTCATATCCCCCATTTTTGTAAGGAAAAAGAGGAGATCGCTCAGCTATTGGAGCAAAAAAATGTCGCATCCTACCTTGCAGATACTAAGGGAAAGGATCCAGCAACCTGGAAAAAAACAGAGCGCTACGCTCTGATCGTCAGCTCTGAGGGTAAAGGGCCCTCATCTTGTTTTATTAACCGATCAAAAAGACTATCCATCCCGATGCATGCATCGATCGAGTCCTATAATGTAGCTGCAGCTGGCAGCATCTTACTTTACCTTTTGAGAGCGTTATGACAAAAGAATGGGACTACGAAGAAGATTTCCACAAAAAACACCATAAAGAAGGAAAAAAAGAGCGGAAAATCTTTCAAGCAAAAGACAGATCCAAATACAAAAAGACCGATGCAGAAAAACACCTCAACAAAACGGTATCTAAAGAAAACCTTCTCAGAGGACGGGTGATTTCAGTTACAGGCAAAGGGATCGAGGTATGGTCAAAAAAAACCCGTTTTTTCTGCTCGATTAAAGGAGCGTTAAAAAAAGAGATCTCGAGAAAAAAACAAATTGTAGCAACAGGTGACTGGGTCTACATGCAGCCTATCTCCTCTGCAGAGGGGCAAATTATTGATGTGGAAACGCGCTCTTCAAAACTCGAAAGAATTGATATTTCTGGAAGAAAAAAACAGCTAATTGCAGCAAATGTAGATACCGTATTCATCACCGGATCGGTCCACCTCCCTCCGCTCAAACCGCCTCTTATCGATCGGTATGTGATCGCAGCAAAAAAAGGCGGTATGGAGCCTATTGTTGTGATCAATAAAATCGACCTATTAGAAAATAACTCAGAAGAAAAGCAGTTTTTTTCCGAATTTTTAGATGCTTACAGCGACCTTTGTATTTTGCCTGTCAGTTGTCATACAAAACAAGGAATCGATGAACTAAAGCGTCTGATGCAAACGAGAACCTCTGTGTTTTCTGGGCAGTCTGGAGTGGGAAAATCCAGCTTGATCAATACTGTATTAGATCTACACCTACCCGTAGGCTCTTTAGAATACAAAGGCAGACATACCACAACAAAAGCCTCGTTAATTCCAATAGGAGATAAGGGGTTTTGCATCGACACTCCAGGCATTAGACGATTTGGATTATGGGATTTACAAAAAGAAGATGTGTTTTCCCGTTTCAGCAAAATCCAACAAGAAGCGCCTTTTTGCAAATACGCCAATTGCAAGCATATCCATGAGCCCGGCTGCGCTGTGAAAAGAAAAGTCGAAGAAGGAAGTATTCCCTACATGCTATACGACTCTTACCAAAAACTTCTTCTTGAAGCAGAAGAGCCTACTTCTTTTTAACCTAGGAAGTTTTTATTACAACTTCTTTACAAATCTATTTTGATTAAACCAATTTTACGTATAGCAAAATAGAATTCTTTCACCTTTTTCATAACATATCTAAATTTTTTGCAGGTGCCGCTTTGAAAGCAATCTCTATGCAATCTTTTTAAGCAAAAAGACCTGGGTTAATTGTTAAACTGCAAAATGATGCGATGATAAAGTTTTCCTAAAGAATTAAGAGCAAAGGTACTCAATAATTCTCAGAGGTTTGCTTCTTGCGGATTCTTCATCAATTGAAACAGCTCTTTTCTTATATCGGGCCATTTGAACGGTATGTTTTCGGCAAGGTAGTTTGTAAAAATCGATGCGATTCTAGGAAGCCCCGTATATTTTTCGATAGCTTGATCTACGCCACTGACATTAGATTCTAATTTAGAAGAATAGGATTTACCCACTAAATACAGGTTGCAAAGCTGCATAGACATGATAAGACAAAACAACGTCGAAATCAGACCACAGACGCCTATAACAGCCCCAATAACCGGACCTGCAGAACCTAGTGCAGTAACTGTGGCAAATGTAGAGCTAAGAGCAGCCACAAAATAAAAAAGAGATTCTAAAGCGATACAAGATATCCGAGATTGCAATTCTTTAAATGAAGTAGGTGGGATAAGATCTAAAGATATAGACGGGCAAAAAGATAGAAGATCGATGTTTTGTGCTATACTCATATAATTCTACCTCATCTAAATTTATCTAAAATAGTAATTAAAATTAAATAAAAAAAACAAGGAAATTAAGATACTTTTCAGCCTAATCTTTTTATTTAAAAACTAAATAAAAAATTTATTGTAAAAAAATGGGGTATTCTATAGCTTTTATTAAAATTTTTTTTTAACAAAAAGCGCTCTTTTTTCAGAATGCTTCTTTTTATGTATGGAGTTTTACCTATGTATTTTTTTCACAATCTTTTCTTTTGTATCTGCATGCTTTTTTCTGTATGCCAAGCAGCTGGCCCCTTCCCTGATGCTTATCCAGACGTTTACGAGTCCATTGAAGTGCTGCCCGAAAAGTTCCACGGCTGGCATACGCACAAGCGGCAAGTAGAAGACCTTTTTTCTCGAAAAAATATCCAAACCGTAATCGAAGTAGGTGTCTGGCTAGGCAATTGGACCGCTGTTGTGGCTCCAAAACTTCCAGAAACAGGGGTATACTACGCTATCGATCACTGGAAAGGATCCCAGGAGCATCACAATCCAGGAACTCTTGAGTACACCCTTTTACCCAACTTATTCCAACAATTTTTATCCAATATGCTCCATAGAGACCTTGCTGATAAAGTCATCCCTGTGCGTATGCAAAGCTTGCCAGCAGCAAGAAAATTTCGTCTACTTGGTATTAGAGCAGATCTCATCTACATCGATGCAGGTCATAAATACGCTGAAGTCTTCCAAGATATTGCATCTTGGTACCCTCTTCTTACTGAAGGCGGCATTTTGTGCGGTGATGATTGGAATTTAGGCAGAGTATCACATGCAGTGAAAGACTACGCAAAAAAACAGAATCTCAAATGGCATGTCGATGGAGAATTCTGGTGGTATGAATAATCTAAGTCCTTATTTACTCTTCTTGATTTTATCTATTTCTTCCTTTACAAAGAGGAAAAAGAGACCTTTATTATGGATAAAATCACAGATATTCGGGCAATAGAAATCCTAGACTCTCGAGGCGTTCCTTCTTTGAGAGTCTTTGTAGAAGTAGAAAAGCACATCGTCGCCAAGGCATCTGTACCTTCAGGCATGTCAACAGGTACAAAAGAAGTATTAGAACTTAGAGACAAAGACCCAAGACGCTATTTTGGCAAAGGGACTCTCACTGCAAAAAAGCATGTAGAGGGCCCTATCAAAACAGCTCTTCTTGGTAAATCTGTTTTACAGCAAAAAGAGATCGATCAGATTATGATCAAACTGGACGGCACCCCTATGAAAGAAAAACTGGGGGCAAATGCTATTTTAGGTGTTTCCATGGCCGTAGCAAAAGCAGGGGCAAAAGTCAAAAATCTACCCCTCTACCGCTATTTGTCTAACGAAAAAATCTATACACTACCCTGTCCTATGATGAACATCATCAATGGAGGCGCGCATGCCGATAATCTACTCGATTTTCAAGAGTTTATGATCCGCCCTAAAGGCTTTTCCTCGTTTAAAGAAGCTCTTCGCGCAGGTGCAGAAATCTTTCACTGCCTAAAAAAACAGCTCAAAAAAAAGGGCTTATCAACCAATGTAGGCGATGAAGGGGGGTTTGCCCCAGGTATCCATACACCAGAAGATACCCTGGGATGTATTGTTGAAGCGGTAAAAGAGGCGGGCTACAAACCAGGAGAGCAAATTCGTCTTGCATTAGATGCTGCTGCAAATGAATTTTACGAAAACGGCATGTACATCGAAAAGAAAAAGAAAGTGCGCAATCAGTCCTATACAAAAAAATCGGCCCAGGAAATGTGCGCCTACTTCAGAGAACTCATGGACGCATTTCCTATCGACTCTATCGAAGATGGATTTGCGGAAGACGATTGGAAAGGATGGAAATACGCTTCAAAAGAGCTCGGCAGTAAGCTACAGCTTGTAGGAGATGATATTTTTGTAACGAACGCCAAAATAGTAAAAAAAGGGATTGAAGATAAGGTAGCAAACGCAGTTTTGATTAAGCTAAACCAAGTAGGCACCGTCAGCGAAACCCTTGATACCATTCTTTTAGCGAAGAAACATAACTACCAAACAGTGATATCTCACAGATCTGGAGAAACTTCTGATACATTCATTGCAGATTTTGCGGTAGCCACAAATGCAGGACAAATCAAAACAGGATCTCTTTCTCGAGGAGAAAGAACAGCAAAGTATAACCGCCTTCTAGAAATTGAAGAAGAGCTGCAAAAAGAAGGAAGCTATCAAGATAGCAATCCTTTTTAAATAAACCATCATCGATAAAAGGGGGAAAGATGAGGCAAATGCGGATCGCCATTTTTGGTGCAGCGGAAAAAGGGAGATTTTCTTACCCTTACATCTGCTGCCATTTAACGCACCTTTTTCAAACATTTGGCATAGCTCCTAAAGATACAGCAGGACTTTCCCATGCAATCCAACATATCTTAAGAGGAGGAGAAACGCTTTTTTTCCGAGTAGAAGAAGAAGGGTTTAGCGTAAAAGACTACCTTACCGGCTTAAGATATTTAGAAAAACAAAAGATGGCGCAGCCTATCGATGCGCTGTACCTACCCGGCGTTGGGATAGAAGAGATCTTAAAAAAAGCAAGCGCCCTTTGTAAAGAGCGCGGCTGGCTTCTTGTTGTAGAGGAAAAAGATCTATTCGATTACTTTACGAGGTAAAATACTCGAGCAGCCCTTTTTGCGTGGGTTTCATGCTTTTTTTGCCTTGTTTCCAGTTTGCAGGACAAACCTCTCCATGTTGCTCATGAAAAATCAATGCATCTAAGGTACGAAGAACTTCTTCAACGCTTCTACCAAGGGGAAGATCGTTGATCAGCTGGTGGCGGACAACGCCTTCTTTATCAATTAAAAATAGGCCTCTATAAGCGATGCCTTCATCTTCTTTTAATACGCCAAAATCTTTTGCTATCTCTTTATTGATATCAGATACAAGGGGATAAGTAATACCTTGAATGCCCCCTTTTTCTCTAGGTAAAGACAGCCAAGCATGGTGACAAGGCCAGCTATCTACAGAACATCCAATAACAGCGGCCCCTCTTTTTTCAAACTCTGCTGCATTTTCTTGAAATGCATGCAGCTCTGTAGGACAGACAAAGGTAAAATTTAGGGGATAAAAGAAAAATACCACATACTTTCCCAAAAAGTCGTCGAGGGAAAATGTATCGTAAATATGCGCACCTGCGACAGCTTTTGCTTTAAATTTGGGGGCTTTTTTTCCAACCAACATGACTATCTCCTATAAGTGACAGGGTTATTTCTGGAATTTTTGTATCCAAAACTCTTCTCCTAAAAACGTAGTAGGGCCGTGACCTGGATACACTTTTGTTTCTTTTGGAAGGGTTGCTAATCGTTTTAAAGACTGCGTCATTTTTTGTCGATCAGAGCCGGGAAAAGATGTATTTCCGATGGTGCCTTTAAAAAGCGTATCTCCTGAGAAAAGCATCTTTTCTTCTGGAAAATACAAACAGACACTACCCGCAGAATGCCCTGGAGTATGGATCACTCTCATCGAAGAGCTTAAGACCGCTTGCAGAGCATCGTCCTGAAAAAACAAAGAGGGCTTTACTCCTGGAATATCAAGAGGGCACAAAATACCATCTTGCCCAGGAAACTCAACATTTGCCGCATCAAAAGGGTGCACAAAAAAAGGCACTTGATACTTCTCAATCCACTGGGAAAGATCTGCGATATGATCCCAATGGGAATGGGTAAGAAAAATGCTTTTTAACCGAAGAGACTTTTCTTGAATATAGGGATGTACTGTAGAAAAACTGGTGTAGCCAGGGTCGATGATGATCGCTGAGCCTTCTACTTCTAACAGATAGCAGTTCGTAGAAACAGGAGGTAAAATTGTTTTTTTTATCTGCAAAAGATGCTCCTAAAAAACGCGCCTTTACAAGATGATAAGAAAATATGCACCGGAGAGGACTCGAACCTCTAACCGCCTGGTTCGTAGCCAGGTACTCTATCCAATTGAGCTACCGGTGCGATAAGGTAATAGATGCATTTATCTATCTATGATCTAATAGAAAAATGATTCTCTGCAAGAGAGATTTTTTCTTTTAGAGAAAAGGGATACATCCATCTTGGTCTATGTAAAATTAAAAATAGATCTATTTTGCTCAATTCTACCACATTGCCTTCCGAACTTCCCGCAGGCTTTTTAACAAAAAAATCGCAAAAAGGCTCTACCTTCTGAAATGAATAACCATGAACAAAGTCTTTACCCGTAAAAGACTTGGAAAATTCTTCTGCGACTAAATCTGCCCAATTTCTTTCATGGGAGTGTCCCCAAGAAGCCACTTTTTTTTGCATTGCCTCTTTTGTTCTAACCCAGCTGTAGTGGTGAAATAAAGGCGTTTGATCTTGTCCTAGCATATGAGGATTTTTTATACCTCGACCTTGTTGATAGGTACCCAGCCGCTCATCTTTTTGTAAAAGTAGTTTTTTTGATAAAGCGCTATTTTTAGCTACTAAAGGAGTGCTTTCCCAGGTGTCTGCGCGGTAACACGCTTCTCGAAAATACCAATAACAGCCTAGCTGCGCAAAGTCGTAGCGCTCTAATTCTTTTGCCTCGATATGGGACTGTAGCTTATTTCCTTCCGGAATCTCATCTACATCTAAAAAAAAAGTATACGAGGTGTTTTTCGGAAGAAAAGAATACCCCAATAGCCTAGAGACACTTGCCCAAAGGTGTTTTTGATCAACTGAACGGCTTTTCGGCAAGCAAGAAGGAGCAAAAGGATAGAGAAGAAAAAATGCTTCTGGATGGGCGGAAAATGCTGTTTCCAACAGCTTTTTTTGTTCCTTTGATCCATCGAAAAAATGATCGCATACGGGAATAATAATCGGGGAAACAGCCAAAGAAAGTTGTTGTAAAAAGGGAGCTAAAAAAGGAAGGTCGTTGGAACAAAAATTGACAACTGCTGCTGTAACCATAGCAAAATCCTATCTTAAAAACGCATAAGATTCGACAAAAAAATCTTGAGACGATAAAACGAAAAAAGGCACGGAGATACAAACCGCTATGGCTTTTCCCGCTTTTATTATCCTTTGTATGCAAAATGATTTATGCCATCCTGAAGGAGTGTATGCAAGACATGGCTTAAAGCCGGCGCATATTCCTCATATACTACCTAATATTGTAAAAACAGCGCTTTTCTGCAAAGAGCAGCGGATTCCTGTTATCGCATCTTCTCTCAGTATCATCACCGATCTTGAGGGAAACGCTTGTATTGGCGGCGTAAAAAAAATCCGCCCCTTTCTTGCAGCAGAGGGTTTTCGCAAAAACACCTGGGGCCATGATCTTCTTGAAGAAATCCCCACGCCTAACTACACAATTTCCCAGTGGGGCATGTCTCCTTTTTATCAAACAGAGCTTTCTTACCTTGTCCAAGCTTTAGGAATTGACACCCTCATTTTATCGGGATTCACGACAAACGGCTCTGTTGAGTCTTGCGCAAGAGAGTGTTCTAGCAGGGGCTTAAGAGCGGTAACGCTGACCGATTGTGTAGCTAGCTACTCTGATGCGCTGCACCAAGGCTCGCTCATCAATTTAGGTTCTTTTGGCAAGATTATGAGCTCTGAGGACTGGGTAGAGCAGTTCGAAAAGAGCCTTCATCCATGAATATCTTGATTTTAGGTGCAGGCGCTATGGGAAGCTATCTCGCCTCTGCTTTATCTAAAGAAGAGCATCATGTGATTCTAGCAGATCAAGAAATCAACCGACTCGATCGTACAGCAAAAACAATGGATGTAGCAACGGTTTATTGCGCTGCTTCTAATTGGCCTTTAATCCAAGACTTACAAGGAACATCGCCCGATTTTTTCATTGCTATGACAGGAAGTGATGAAGCGAACCTTGCCTCATGTCATATGGCAAAAAATCTAGGGTATAAAACAACCATTTGCCGCATTACAGAGAGGAGTTATCTAGACCGGTCTACCCTCGATTTTTCCCGCCTTTTTTCTGTCGACCGCTTCATAGCAGCTGAAGTGCTTTGCGCAGAAGCAATGGTCAGCCGCCTGCTTGCCCCTACAGATAAGCTGCAAAAATCGTTTCATAACGGCGCTGTACAAATGAAGTCTTTCCTTATTCCAAAAAACTGGAAACAACAAGATATCCCTCTCAAAAAGCTTTCTTTACCTGAAGAAATGGTGATTGGTTTAATTCTAAGAAAAAAACAAACGGCTACTGGCGAGGAAAAAATCTTTATTTTTCCTCATGGAGATGACGTTCTTTTACCCGAAGATGAAGTAGTTGTGATCGCCGCTAGAAATCATATGCCGTTAATTCAAGAGTTTTTCTTTCTTCCGCTTTTGCGTTTAAAACATGTGATGATCATTGGAGGCTCTTCTGTAGGCATGCATGTAGCGAAGCTATTAGAAGAAATAGGCGCTAAGGTAAAAATCGTAGAAATCGAGGAAAAACGGTGTGAGGTTCTAGCAAATATTTTTCCTGAAGCCACGATACTTCACCATGATGGTAGCGACGCTTCGTTTCTTTTAGAAGAAAAACTTGCGCAAACAGATGCTTGCATCACCGCGATGCAAAGCGATGAGAAAAATTTACTCGTCGCGTCTATTGCAAAAAAAGCGGGAGCAAAAAATGTGCTCTCAACCGTTTATGATCCTTCAAGAAAAGATGTCTTTCAAGAGCTAGGCATCCACTACGCTTTATCGGGCCCTGTTCTTGCAGCAAACCAAATTTTATCGATCATCCATGGAAATACCGTCCGCTCTATTTCCTCAATTTTTGATGATGAAGCAAGAGTTGTTGAAATGAAAGTATCAAAAGACTCGGTCTTAATCGGCGTGCCTATTGCCGATTTAAAGGCGTATTTACCCAATGATCTACTCATCTGCGTTATTGAAAGTAAAGGCGCTTTAATGATTGGTAAAGGAGATCGGATTCTTTCACCTGGGGACAACGTCATTTTACTGACTACTCCAAGAAGTATCCATGAGCTAGAACATCTTTTTTAACTAGGTAAACGTCTTATGCGTTATGCAGAAATCCTTCGCATCCTTGGAAATTACCTAGGGTATTTTTCTCTTCTTTTATGGTTTCCTTTATCGATCGCTCTGTACTATGAATACGTAGAACTTCCAGAATTTCATCCACAGCCGCATAGCTCTTTTGCCTTTGCACTTTCTCTACTCGTCTGCTTTTCTTCTGGCATGCTGTGCCGTTTTTTAGGGCGCTCTGCAAAAGGGCTGTTATTTCGGCGAGAAGGCCTCCTTTTAGTGGCGCTAATATGGATTGTCAGTTCTGTGATAGCAGCGCTTCCTTTTTATTTTTCTGGCACACTAAAAAACCCTTTAGATGCCTATTTTGAATCGATGTCTGGACTCACCACAACGGGAGCTACTTTAATTTCGGCAAAAAATTTTGATGCCAATGGTACTGAAATACCTCTACAAATTCTATCTGCTCAAAATAGCTCTTATCTCTACTACGGCACCATTGACCCTATCACCAGCAAAGAGGGCGCTTTACTCACCGGTTTAGACGCCGTGAGCCGCGCTATTTTGGTATGGCGCTCTTTTTTACAATGGCTTGGAGGTATGGGAATCGTTGTGCTTTTTTTAACGATCCTACCTGCGCTTGGAGTAGGGGGAAAAACCCTATATCAAACAGAAACAACAGGCCCTGTAAAAGAAGGGATCTCCCCCCGATTAAAAGAAACCGCATCTCTTCTTTGGAAGCTCTATATTTCCCTTTCTATTTTGGAGCTTATTCTTCTTTTAGTAACGAATAGATCGCTACCTTTTCTAGATGCGATCTGCATCACATTTTCCAATCTATCTACAGGAGGCTTTTCCATTCATGAAAATAGCATCGCCTACTACAATAACATGTACACAGAATGGATTGTGATCCTTTTTATGATCTTAGGCAGCATCAATTTCGCCTTGTATTTTTATGTGATACGGATGCAATTTTACCGGATTTACCGAACCGATTTTTTCCTGTTTTTAACCCTTATTCTCATAGGATCTTTGTGTACGGGTTTTTTTCTTTGGGGCAAGGCCAGTCAAGAAATCGCACAAAACCAAGGGATCTATTCTCTAGGATCTGCACTGCGCTCTGGAGCATTTCAATGGATATCTGCCCAGTCGTCTACAGGATACTTCACTGCAAATTACGATCTATGGCCGTTAAGCGCTCAAAGCCTTTTTTTAATAGCGATGTTTTTAGGTGGCATGGCAGGATCTACTTCTGGAGGGATGAAAACAACGAGGTACTACCTTCTCTATAAAATCGCTTGTAACCGCTTAGAGGGGTTGTTTCGGCCAGAAACAGTACGAAAAATCTATTTTTCGAAAACAGAGATCACCCCTACCGTATCCATCATGATCCTTCTATTTTTTTGCGTTGGTTTATTTTCTTCTGTCGTCGGGGCTTCATTATACATCATGCAGGGTATTGATATTGACACATCGCTTGGATTGATTAGCTGTTTTATCAACAACGTAGGCATCGCATTTCGAGAGGCTGGACCGCTCCGCTCGATGACGTTTTTATCACCTGCAGCAAAATTGCTCTCGATTTTCTGGATGCTGGTAGGTCGATTAGAATACTTTGCGATTTTTGTTTTGTTATTACCTGGATTTTGGAAAAGAAAATAAGCGGTCTTAAGGTCCATATTCTGGTAACAGGTACCGCGCTCTTTTTTGTAGAAAAAGGCGGCGATCTTTTTCGATTAAAGAGGCAATACTCCAAAATGGATGCGCTTTTTTTTCTAGTAACCGCTGCGCTTTTTTAGAACCTAGCGCCTTGCTAAAAACCGTGTTTTTAGCTTTCTTTAAAATAGGCAGAAACTCTTTAGGATGTAAACTTTTCAATAGACCCAACAGCAAAAAATGCACCTTTAGCGGCTGGTAGGTTTTCGTATTGGTGATACGAAGAAACACGCCAGATACCTGTTGTCCTTTAAATGCGCCTTTAGACGCTTTATAAGAAAGCGGAAAAAATACAATCCCAGGTAGATTTTGCGCATTGCATTTTTCTGCTAAAAGCCGCCCATCAATCCAAGGAGCTGCAATCATTTGAAAGGGGATATTTTGGCAAAGACCTAAACTAAAAGCGCCCAGTTCTCCTAATATGCCAGTCGAGCTGTAGTAGAAAGGAGTATCTTTTCGCGGAATATTTGGAGAAGGGGCGATCCAAAAAAGCCGTGTACTTGCAAAATCCATCGATCTTTTCCAGCCCTTCATAGAAGCGATGTGTAATGTACAGCCCACTTGGTACTCTCCATTAAAATAGCGGGCAAGTTCACCGATTGTCATCCCATGACAGTACGGGATTTCGAGATAACCGATGAAAGAACGCAGCTCTTTTTCTAAAAAAAGGCCATCTACAAGGGAGCCTCCCATAGGGTTTGGCCGGTCCAATACGACAACAGGAATCCTTTTTTTTGCCGCCTCTTCCATAATGTAAAATAACGTCGTCTCATACGTGTACGATCTCACTCCAATAGACTGGATATCATAGACAATCAAATCAAGATCTCGCAGCATAAAAGGCGTAGGACGCCTTGTTTTGCCATACAAACTGTAGATCGGAATAGAAGAAAAGCTGCTATCGCCTACCTTTTTCGCCGCTTTTATTTTTCCAAAAAACCCGTGCTCTGGTGTAAAAATTGCCTTTACTTGGAAGCGGTCATCTTCTAAGAAAAGTTGTAGCGTTTTTTTTCCCTTACTACTCATGCTTGTTTGGTTGCGCGCGATTGCAACGCGCATTTTTTTCCCCTGATGCCGAGCTAAACAGCGATCTGCATACTCAGAAAAAAAAGTATCTACACCAAGCTGAACCGCAAAAAGTTCTTCTAAAAAACAGGAAAAACCCAGCAAATTCCATAAGAAAAGGCAGTAAATCCATCGATTCATATATGGCATGCTACTTGCATTAATTCTAAAAGGGCAAGTAAGATTTTTCTATGGATATAAATGAAAAGCAAAAAACGGCTATACAGCATATTCACGGTCCTGCTTTAGTTCTTGCAGGCGCAGGTTCTGGGAAAACCCGGACGGTTACGTGTAGAATTGCGCATTTGCTACAAATGGGCGTTTCGCCTCGTGAAATCTTAGCTCTTACTTTCACCAATAAAGCGGCTAAAGAGATGTCGGCAAGGATTCAGTCGCTGCAAGATACCTATGTTTTAACCACAACATTTCACAGCTTGGGAGCGAAAATCCTCCGTGAATCCATCCACCATCTCGGCTACCGATCTCAGTTTACGATTTACGACGAAGATGATAGTGAAAAAATTCTCAAAAGATCGTTAGAAGATTTGGACATTAAGCAAGATAAAGCATTTCTCAAAACAATCCGGGCGAAAATATCTCTAGCAAAAAACCAGCTCCTTTCTCCTGAAGATCCGGCGTTTTCAGAAAAGCAAGAAGAGTTTCCCGATCCTTTTGTAAGAATATATACCCAGTATCAAAAGCGGCTAAAAGAGGCAAATGCTGTCGATTTTGATGATCTGTTATTTCTCAGCGTAAAACTATTAAAGGAAAACGCTTCTGTACGTAGTTTATACCAAAACCGCTGGCTTTTTCTTCTGATCGATGAATACCAAGACACCAACTTTGCGCAGTATACCCTGGCAAAAATTCTTACGGAAAAACACCAAAACTTATTTGCCGTAGGCGATCCTGATCAGTCTATCTACTCTTGGCGGGGCGCTTTAGTCCAAAACATCCTCAACTTTCAAGAAGATTTTCCCGGAGCATCGATCATCACATTGGATGAAAACTACCGGAGCACCAATAGGATACTTCGAGCTGCTAATGCGGTCATTGCTCATAATAAAAGCCGCTATGAAAAAGAACTTTGGAGCGCAAAAGGCGAAGGGGAAAAAATAGGTATCTACTTAGGGCAAAATGAAAAAAAAGAAGCCCTTTTTATCGTAGAAAAAATCGAGGAGATCTGCCTTCAAAGCCACATCAATTTTGCCGATGTAGCGATTTTATACCGAACAAATGCGCAATCTAGAGCGCTCGAAGATGTCCTTTTACAAAAATCTTTTCCCTATACGATTATTGGGGGCCTCTCCTTTTACCAACGAAAAGAAATCAAAGATATCTTAGCGTACCTCCGCCTCTTTGTTTCCCCTTCTGATCCAGTAGCGTTTGCCCGCACCATCAATGTGCCGAAGCGAGGTATTGGCGCAAAAGCTGTGCAAAACCTATTGCAAGAAAGCAGCCAACGATCAATTCCCATTTTGCATTTAGTAAAGCAGCTTGCCTTCGATCCTCCACAAAATCTTTCCATCAAACTATCCCAAAAACAACGCGCCGGGCTGCAAAAATACGCAGAAAGCTTTCAGCATTTACAAGCTCACTGGAATAAAGAAGAAAGCATCCCTGGCATCATTCAAGAGGTGATCAAAGAGTTTTCTTATGATGCGTATTTGCAAGAAGATCCCGATACCTATAGGGACCGCAAAGAAAACGTAGAGGCCTTGGTAGCCAAAGCAAGTGAGTGGCAAGAAGAGGCAACAAGCCCTTCTTTACACGCTTTTTTAGAAGAGGTATCGTTAAACGCCTCTATTGATAGACCGCAGGAATCATCGATCAAGCTGATGACCCTACATAACGGAAAAGGCTTAGAATTTTCTGTTGTTTGCATCATAGGCCTTGAAGAGGATATTCTTCCCCACGCAAGCGCTAAGCCCTATCCTTCACAATTAGAGGAAGAAAGGCGCCTTTTTTATGTTGGCATGACAAGGGCAAAACGTTTCTTATTTCTTTCTGCTGCAGCGGAAAGGTATCTATGGGGCTCTTCTAAAAGAATGACCCCTTCCCGTTTTTTACTAGAAATTCCTAAGGAATACACAGAAGAATATACCCCATCTTTTGGATCTAAAACCTTTGCTTCGACTAGTCGAGCTGAAAAAGATTTTCTTTTTCAAGAAGGAGACTGGGTACTTCATCAAGAGTTTGGCAAAGGAATGGTGCAAAAAGCGTATCACACCTCGTATGGCGCTACCTACGATGTCTACTTTACAGAACATTCGATAGAGCGCTCTTTGGTAGCAAAATATGCGAAGCTAGAGCCATTTTCTTCTTTCAGCTGACGCGCTGGCTAAAGAAGAAAATGCTTTTGCTACTTTCCTTACGCTAACAAGCGACTGCCAATACAGGTCTCGAAATCGAAATCCAGAGATATTTGGGATGTAGGGCGAAGGAGTCACATAGCGGTTATTGGCCCACCCAGGTCGCCAAAAATTACCTACGGTTTGCCTTCTTGCAATAGTTACCGTGTCGTGTCCAAAAGAAGAGGCTGCATGTCCAAGCCCTGAATCATTGCCGATAAAATAGGAAGATTCATAAAGATAGGCCATAAGACCGCTCAATGTATCTGTTACAGGAACAGAAAAACCCTCTTTTCTTAAAGGAAGATAAGGCTCTTGCTTTTCAGCAGTCCCTGAAATGATGGCTACTTCATATCCCTCTTTCTGCAACTTTTTTCCCAGCGAAGCAAATTTTTTTATGGGCCAGTTTTTCGATGCTCGCGAGCTTGCTACATGCATCACAACCCGTTTAGGATACTTTTTCCATACAAGGCCGTCTAAACCGCTCATACCATTTGCCCTTGTGGTTTTTTCTAGACCCATGACATCGCGGCAAAAGCGGTAAAAGTTTTCCACGATGGAAAGATCTGGTTGGAGAAAGGTATCTTCATAGTAAGGCTGCGTAAAAATCCTTTTTGTGGGGTAGGGGTAAAACACCCGAATATCCCCCGGTTTTTTAGCTTTACCTAACCGAATCAACTGATGCAAAAAGGGACAAGTATCATTATGAAAGGCTAAAATCAAATCGTTTTCTTCGATAATAGAGGGAATTTTGCGATCTTCAGGATAGGCAAGGATGGGTAAATGAGGAGCCCAAAGCTGCAAGTTGACCATCGTGTCGTGGTAGAGTGCGGTATCCCAACCATTTTGATGAAAGTTATTGGGAAGCACCAAAGAAACCACGCCGTCTCCAAGCCCTCTATGACAAAAGATTGCCACCCGTTTTTTTTTCTTATCTTGCGCCATATGTTTATACCTTACTTTCCTGTAACTTTCTCTACCTTAAGAAAAACGTTCTAAAAATTACATAATTTAACCCTAAAAAAAGCTACACAAATCTAGAGAAAAAAAGAAGAAAAACGCTACAAAGACAGCAAGAGGGGGAAAATATTGGATCTATCATACCGCCAAAAAGCGCTAAACGTCCAAAAAATGACGTTTTCCTTTAGCGCTATTTTGCATCAAGAAATCCAGATCTTAGAAAGCCCCTCCGATGCTCTTTTGCAGATTGTGGAAAAAGAAGCAGAGATCAATCCCTTTTTATTCCTAGAAAAAGGGAGCGTTTTTTCTCAACATACCCCGATCAATATACCGCAGCCGCAGCTGCAGTTTCATGAACATATCTTGCGGCAGATCGAAGAGAGATTCCCCAAAGGTAAAATAAGACAAGATGCAATTACTTTACTAGCCGAGTTAAATGAAACCGGCTTTTTACCAAAAGAATATCTACAGATGCACCCCGAGCATAACGACTTGCAAAAAGAGCTCTTATTTTTTGATCCTATAGGCGTTTTTGCCACTTCTTTACAAGAGTGTTTACTAGCCCAACTTGAAGCAAAAAAAAAGACAAATACTCTAAGCTATCTGCTGATAAAAGAGTATTTTTCCCAAGTACTCTGCCAGCAGTTTTCTTCAATAGAAAAAAAGATTTCTTTTAGCATACAAGAGATGCATCTCGACCTATACCGGCATGTAAAGCCTCTTTACACAAATCCTAGAGGACTTTTTCAAAAGGACGTAGTCTCCATAGCGCAAAAAGCCCCTGAAATAGTAGTCGATGAAATGGGATCCATTGCAGTTGATCCTTTTTTTCCTAAACTGTATAGAAATGCGCCTTGCTTGATAACGCAAAATAGCAAGGGATATAAAACTTATTTACTGTTTGAAAAAAAAGCCTATTTATTAGAAAAACAGCTCGATAAAAGGCGCTTTACACTGCGTAAGTTAACGGCTTTAATCTACCAACATCAGAAGGGATTTTTCTTGCAAAATGAGCCTTTAAAGCCTTTAAGCATCAAACAAGCAGCAAGCGCGCTATCGATACCTGAAATGCAGCTTCGAAGAACTGCAGCAAAAAAAACGCTCTCTTTTGAGGGTAGGCTTTTTTCCTTACTATCGTTTTTTTCTAAAGAGTGCAGCGGATACTCAAGAGACTTTATTGAAAATGCCATTAAACAATCTATACAAAATGAGCCTGATACCCAGCCACTTTCTGATCAACAACTCGCTATCAAATTAGCAGAAAAAGGGTGTTATATATCTCGAAGAACGGTTGCAAAATATAGAAAAAGGATGGGCTTTTATAAGAAGGCTCTTAGAAAAACCGACTTTACCGAAATCGAGTAAAAGCGCTTGTTACAAGCGATTGATTAGAAAATGCTTCTAAGATCGCTAGAGGAGAACTTTTTGGATCAATCAGCGCTTCTTGAGAGATGATGCACGTCTGTTCTAACGCATACCTTCCCTCAATTGTAGCATTGGCAATACCATCGGTAAATACAATCCAACACGATCCAGGTGGAAAACTCCAGTACTGTTTGGGACTATTTTTTTGGTAGGACTCATCTTCTTTCATCAAATGGTGTAATCGGAGCATGAACTCATCATAAGTAGAGCGAAGAGTGAGAGGAAGACCTAATTGCCTTGCCCATCTTTTCATCTCTCTAAAAATCCTTTTTTGATTTGAGGTGCGCTTTTGTAAGCTAAGGCAAATCGGCGCATCGCGGTAAAGGGAAATGATCTCCCCAAAACGCTCTGCTGTGATCCATTTACGCGGTTTTTCTGGATGGATATTGACATAGCAGCGCAAAATCCTATTGCCATGCACAGGTCTAGACGAAAATGCATCCATATGCAAAAGATCGTTTCTTGCGCGCCTTCGTAAGTTCCTTCCCTTTTCTTCAATTGGCCGAAAACTTGCGTAATCTAAACGGAGCCCCGATTGGTATGGTGATAAAAAACTGCCTAAAAACCGTTCCACTTCATAGCTAAAGCTGCGCATGATATGTAAAAACATTTGCCGGTCTTGTTTTGATACATCTGCACGAACAAAATTGGTCAAAAGGTCTTTATGAGGCTTATAAGCGATATTTTTCCTATGGGCATTTGCGGTTTGCTTTTGCGCGAGTAGAAAATCTTGATGCTCTTTTGGAAGGGAAAACGGTAGATCAGAAAAAAATAGGATATCTCCTTTTTCTAATGCCTGGCAGAAAGGACGCGCCTTTTCTGGCCGCATCTTTACCTCATCAAAATCGTTTAAAGAGCAAGAGATAAGCTGGGTCATATACAGATCTGCCTCATGAAAAATACCCCTGATAAATTTGTCTCCAGCGAAGATCGGCTGCTTTTTTTTCTTCTATCCATTTCTTTAGTTTAGACAAGGAGGTTTTTGCAAAAAAGTTAATTTCTTCATCGGTCAATCGAAAAAGTAGGTAGCGCGCTTTTTTCCGATTTCCCATCATTTGTTCTGCTTTTTTATAGGCTTTTTGCCATTTATGACGGCGAAAAAACAACCGAAATAGCAAGTATGCCAAAAAGCTGTGCGCTCCTAAGAGAGCAGCCGTCGAAAAAAAACCAGAATAAAACAAGGGCCCAAATAACCCCACGGCGTACAAAAAAAGAAATACCGCCGGCTCAAAAGATTTGGTAAATAGAGGGCCAAATGCGCGCCTTAACCAACTTCTTGCCGGCATATAAGCAAAAATTTCTTCATAAACGACGCTTTTTAAAGGCAGCCGGATCGCATGAATAGCTTCATGCAAAAGAGCTTCCATAGCATTTTTTCCCGGTTTCACCTGAATAACGCACCTCGAATGCGTTTTTCCATCATCAAAAATCCAGGTCATGCCCCCGTGCCAAAGCAAAAGGCTTTTCCCGCTATAATAGGCATCTAACGGCTCAATACGCACATCAAAAGCTTCCCGTAAAGAAGAGTTTACATAATTCCAGTCATAGTAAGGCACTTTTTTTTCGATAGAAAAAGGAAGAGATGCGCCCTTTTCCTGCAACCAGTCTACTGTAGAAAGGGAGCTTTCCACACGGGCGGTGAAGTCTGAAGGGCTTTCTTCAACACCTGGAAACAGCCCCATATAGA
>CALBPE010000093.1 GCA_937899275.1 uncultured Chlamydiae bacterium | reverse complement strand
CGAAAAAGGCCTGTAGACTCGACAACATAGTCTACTGCTAAGTCTTTCCAAGGAAGATTTGCGGGATCTTTTTCTGAAAATACTTGGGTCACCTTGCCATCAACAGCGATGGAGTTTTCTTTAGCTTCTATTGCAGAAGAAAACTTTCCATGAACGGTATCATATTTTAAGAGGTAGGCTAAGTTATCAGCTGGAACAAGGTCATTGATCGCTACGACTTCTATCTCAGGATGGAGAAAGGCGAACCGAAAAACGAGCCTTCCTATGCGTCCAAAACCGTTAATGGCAATTTTTATAGACATTTGCTTATTCTCCTACTCTTCACTATTTTCACTATATAGAAGAGTTGTTAGGCTGTAAAGCTTGCTCTAACAAGAAAAAGCCTTTTTATATGTACTCGATGAGAGCCATTTCGGCGGCATCTCCTACGCGCGCGCCAATACGTATGATGCGTGTATAGCCGCCTTGTCGATCTTGATACTTCTTTGCCAGTTCATCAAATAAGATAGGGAGCACTTTGCGATCTGCATTGTAGGCTTTAGTATTGCCTTCTTTTGCTTGTTTCTGCTCTTTTCTAGTTAGTGTATTATAACGGATACCCAACTTAGCAGTCACTTGACGTCTTGCATGCAAAGATGCTTCTTTACCTAGAGTCACCATATGATCTGCATGGCGTCTTAACTCTTTTGCTTTCGCCAATGTCGTTTCTACGCGGCCATGGATGATCAAACTTTTTAGCAAGTTTGCAATCAATGCTCTTCGGTGGGAACCTGTTCGCCCAATTTTAAAGGTGTGTTTTGCGTGTCTCATGCTTCAGCTCCCGCTTGTTCCTCTAAATATTCTATAATCATAGTTTTGATATTGTCTCTTGTAATTCCGTATTTTGCAAGATCCATACCTAAATGTAGACCCATCTCATCGAGTTTTTGCTTGATTTCGGTAAGAGATTTTTTGCCAAAGTTACGGAACTTTAACATTTCATATTCGAACATAGTCACAAGTTCTCCGATCGTGTTGATATCGGCACTTTGCAGGCAATTGGTTGAACGAACAGAAAGTTCAATTTCACCAATTTTCAAAGCTAGTTTCGACATGATTTCATCGCGATCTTTATTGGTTTCAAGCTCTCCTTCTTCAAACGAAATCGAGCAAGGTTTGATGTGATCAAACACAGAAAAATGTTGTATACCAATTTGCGCTGCAAAAGAAAGCGCTTCTTCTGGAGTTACCCGTCCATCGGTTGTGATTTCGAAAATCAATTGATCGAAGTCGGTATCTTGACCAACGCGGGTATTTTCTACGTAGTAGTTGACTAAACGCACAGGAGAAAAAGCAGAATCGATCACAATTTCATCGATTTGTCTTTCAACTACATGCCTATCCGCAGGAACATAACCTCTTCCGATAGCAACTTTTAGATCAACTTTTCGGCTCATCTCTTTTGTTGCGGTAAATACAGGCATGTCAGGATTGACTAGTTCGAAAAGGGAAGGGCCGATGATATCTTTTAATGTGACTTGGTATTGCCCGCCACCTGATTGCAGTTTTTCTGGGGTAATTTCTAAAATAGTAGATAGAGAATAAAACGGCTTAGTCGCCTCTTCTACATCTGGAAGATAGCGAAGAAGAGCTCCTTTAAGATTTAAAATGATTTTGGTCATATCTTCTATGATACCTTCGACCGCCGTATACTCGTGGGATACACCCTCTAAGCGAAATGAAATAACTGCAGGCGCTTCTAGTGCCGTATGCATAATTCTGCGTAAGGAGTTACCGATACTATGACCGAATCCCTTTCCAAACGGTTTGACTACAAACCGAGAGAAGGTTTTTGATCTTGTTGCTTCGTCTACTTTAATCGATTCTGGCATTTCAAATTTGCCGTACTTTACAGCCATATTGTCCTCTATTCCTCTAAAAAATGGTTACACGCGTCTTCTTTTACGGGGACGACAGCCGTTATGTGGCACAGGAGTTTTATCGCGAACAATGGTAATATAGAGTCCCGCGCTTAAAACGCCGCGAACGGCAGATTCTCTACCTAGTCCTGCTCCTTTTAAGTTTACTTCACATTCTTTCAAGCCCATAGCTTGCGCTGCTTTAGCGGCATTTTGTGCAGCTACTGTTGCTGCAAATGCTGAAGATTTCTTCGATCCAGAAAAGTTATTCTTACCGGCAGAAGACCACACTATGACATTACCAGCAGGGTCTGTAATCGTAATGATGGTATTATTAAAAGTCGCTTTTACATGTACAATACCTGTGGGCACATTGCGATGAGCTTTTTTCTTTGTTTTCACAGGGGCTTTTTTTGCTCCAGCCATTTTTGCGGGTTTTTTTGCCGTTTTTTCCTTAGACACCCTTCATCTCCTTATATTTTCTTGTTCGCGACGGTTTTTCTTTTCCCTTTCCGCGTACGTGCATTTTTCTGTGTACGTTGACCTCGAACAGGAAGGCCCGCCTTGTGGCGTCTGCCCCTATAAGAGCCGATAGATATCAAGCGAGTAATATCGTTTCTTACTTGTCTTCTAAGATCACCTTCTACCACGTATTCTGATTGCAGTGTTTTGTTCAAGCGCGCAATATCGCTTTCTGTCAAATCTTGTGCTTGCATATTCGGATCTAGCTTAAGCTTTTCAATAAGCTCTACAGCAAGAGTTTGGCCAATCCCATAAATCGACTGTAAACTGATTAGCAGTCTTTTCTTGTCTGGTATGTCAATTCCTATAATTCTAGGCATTATATTTCCTTTTTTTCACAATAAAATTAGCAAATTTCTTCAATAAAAACCATAGTTAAAAATCTTTGGTATAGATCCCTATATCTACGAAAGACTTTTTGTTTTTTTTGCCTTACCCTTCTTCATAAATCCATCATAGCGCTTCATCAGAAGATGGGATTCCACTTGTTTTGTTGTATCTAAAATCACCCCAACTAAAATCAAGAGTGAAGTGCCGCCAAAAAAACGGTAAAGTGAGGCGTCTATGTATAAAAACTTTTCTACTAAGCCGGGAAGTATTGCTATAAAGGCAAGAAAAATCGCGCCCGCAAAAGTAATGCGGCTCATAGTTTTCTCCAAAAAGTCTTGGGTCGGCTTCCCCTGCCTTACGCCAGGAATAAAGGCTCCGTTTTTCTTCATGTCCGATGCAATTTGATCTGGCTTAAACTGGGTTGCTGTCCAAAAATAGGTGAAAAAAATGATCATTCCCACAAAGATCAACATATATAAGAGATTGCCTGGGGCTAGAGCTCCTGAGATCGCATCTAAAAAAGGTCCATCTCCAAGCAGCCTTCCAATAGTTGCCGCAAACATCAAAAAAGAAGAGGCGAAAATCACCGGCATAACGCCTGCATAATTGACTTTTAGCGGAATGTACGAACTAGAACCTTGCACTTCCCTTCTTCCTACAATACGTCTAGCATGCTGCAAAGGGATCCGCCTTTGTCCTTGAATCATTAAAATGGTAGCAATCGTTACAAAAACAAATAAAGAGCATAAAATGATCAAAGAAAATAGCGATAGACTTCCAGGGCCTTGAGACTCCAAGTTTAGCTGATGAATAATCGAGCCTAAGGTTGTTGGAAAGGAAGATAAAATACCAACAGTGATGATCAAGCTCACACCATTTCCAATACCTTTTTCTGAAATCTGCTCGCCGATCCACATAAGAAAGAGGGTGCCTGTAGTCATCGTGGTCATGAATGTAAGCATAAAAAGCCAAGGAAAACCAAATAGCGTTAGGTGGAGCATTTCTGGTACAATGATTCCAGGATAAGATAGATCCATTGAAAGAGCGTACTTGCCTAAAAGCCCGGAATGAACCAGAGCGATAAGTAGAGTAGCGGTCTTTGTCCATTTAGCCATTTTGCGTCTACCATGATCGCTACTTTCCTGCATCTCTCTTTGTAAAGAGGGAATCACCACGACTAAAAGCTGCATCATAATCGATGCGGTGATGTAAGGAACAAGCCCTAAAGCAAGAATTGTCATCTGGGCAAAGGCGCCTCCAGAAAACATGTCGACCAGTTGAAATAGATTTTGCAAACCACCTGTTGCTTGCTGGAATACTTTGACCGCCATATCTACGTTAATTCCCGGTATCGGCACGAAAGAGCCAATCCGGCATACAGCCAAAAGAACAAGGGTAACAAAAATTTTTGCTTTTAACTCAGGGACACTGAAAATGCGTTTCAAGCTGTCGATCATGAAGACTTATTCCTACACTTTTTCATAAGCAATTTTCTTTTCTTCTAGCTTCTTTACAGCATTTTCAGAAAAGCGGTTTGCTTCGATTCGTACTTTCCTTGTCAATTCTCCTCGAGAAAGGATCTTTAAACCACCAGATAAGTTTCTTGGGGCAAGACCTTTTTGATACAAAGTATCAATAGAGACAGTTTCGCCATCATCATAAAATTTTTCAATGAAATCTAGATTGATTGATAAACGAGGTTTGAAAAAGCGGCCTCTTGTAAATCCACGAATAGGCAATCTTCGGTGCAAAGGCACGCCGCCACCTTCGTAGCCGTAACGCCTTTTATAACCAGAGCGAGATCCATCACCTTTTTGTCCTCGGCAAGAAGTCTTGCCTCTTTTTGAACCAGGGCCTCGACCTACTCGTTGAACTTTTTTGGTTGGACGGGTTGTATTTTTCAGTTTATGCAACGGCATGACTGACTCCTCGCGTTTCTAACGATTTCTTTCTATTTCTAAGCATCTTCAGTCCTTTTACTGTAGCGCGGACTAAGTTGATCGGATTATTGGCGCCTAAGCTTTTAGAGACTACGTCTGGAATACCTGCCATTTCTAATACGGAACGGACTTGTGATCCAGCAACTACACCTGTTCCTTCAGGAGCTGGTCGTAAAAGCAGTTTTACACCATCCCAATCGACAAGTACTTCATGCGGAATAGTTGTTCCCTCCATCTCAAAAGAAAAAGTATTTTTTCTTGCAGCTTGCGATCCTTTGCGTATTGCATCAGACACTTCATTTGCTTTTGCGAAGCCAAAACCGATTTTCCCCTTACGATCCCCTACAAGAATTAAGGCGGAAAAGCTGAACTTTCTTCCTCCTTTTACCACCTTTGAACAGCGGTTGATGTAGAGAACTTTTTCTTCAAATTCATCTGTCTTTGCGTCTTCTTTTTTTGGCATGTGGGATCCTAATTAAAATATTAAACCATGTTTTCTTGCTGCTTCAGCAAGGATTGATACAATACCGTGGTACTTATAAGGGCC
Organism: uncultured Chlamydiae bacterium; assembly: GCA_937899275.1. Taxonomy (GTDB): domain Bacteria; phylum Chlamydiota; class Chlamydiia; order Chlamydiales; family SM23-39; genus CALBPE01. The sequence continues at coordinate 19,913 of CALBPE010000093.1, read as the reverse complement.
TCGATCAAAGTAGACCTTTTCTATACCTTGCGCCTTTGCTTTCGCCGCGAGAAGCTCTCCGATTTTCTCAGCAGACGCTTTAGATTTTTGTCCAAGCTCTATTTCGCGAAGTGCTTTTGATCGAGTTCCAAGACCTAAAAGGGATACGCCTTTATCATCGTCGATCAATTGCGCAAAAAGGTGTTTATTCGTTTTCAATATCGAAAGGCGCGGTCTTGAGCCTCTCATTTTGAGAGCTCTACGCACGCGTTTTGTTCTCGAGTTTCTCTTCGCATTTCTTTTTATCAGCATCTTTTCCATGGATTACCTATTTATTTTGCACCTTTTCCAGCTTTTCTACGCACATATTCGTCAGGATATCTAACGCCTTTTCCTTTGTAAGGCTCAGGTGGACGAAATTTACGAATCGTTGCAGCAAATTGTCCTACTCGTTGTTTATCAATACCTGTGATAGCAAGTTCTGTGGGTTTTGAAATTTCCACTTTAATTCCCTCAGGAATATCTACAATAATCGGATTAGAAAATCCAAGTTGCAACTTTAGTTTTGTGCCCTGCAGCTCCGCTCGAAATCCAACGCCGATTAAAACTAGGCGTTTGGAAAACCCTTCAGAGACCCCGATGATCATGTTGTTCAAAAGAGCGCGGTATAAACCATGAAACTTTTTATGAACTGCCGGTTTTTCTAATAGCGATACGCTTACAAGGTTATCTGTATCGTCTATAGAGATCCCATCTAGAAGAGTTTGTGTCAAAACACCTTTAGGGCCTTTTACTTCAACTATCCCTTTTTCTACTTTTAACGTAACGCCGCTAGGCTTTTTGATGGGGGTTTTTCCTAATCTAGACATGTTTCTTTATTCCTTCGTTACCAGACAAAGCACCAGACTTCGCCGCCTACTTTTTTCCTTCTCGCTTGTTCTCCATCCATTACACCTTGTGAAGTGGATAGAATCGCGATGCCAATTCCGTTCAATACCTTTGGAATGTTGGTCCAGCTCACATACTTGCGCAAGCTAGGCTTAGAAACTCTTTTTAATCCTTGAATGACAGGTTTTCTTGCGCGGTATTTTAAAAATACACGCATTCTATGCTTTGATCGGTCGACCAAAAAGTTTTCGATAAAGCCCTGTTGTTTCAAAATTTCTAGTACTTGCAGGCGCGCTTTACTCAAAAGCATGTCGACAAAACGATGCTTTGCTTTAGCAGCATTCCGAATTTTAGTTAAAGTTTCTGCAATGGGATCGTTAAACGACATAAATACACATTCCTCTTTCTACTTTTTGAAAGGAAAGCCCATGCTTTCCAGTAATACTACACATTCTTCATTGGTATGCGCAGAGGTTACAAAAGAGATATTCATTCCCTGAGCGCGCTTTACCTCATCTAAGTTCAATTCAGGATAAATCTGCTGATTTTGCAGCCCTAGGCTGTAATTGCCTTGACCGTCACCCTTCTTTTGGAATCCGCGAAAATCAGGAATCCTTGGAGAGACAACATGGCAAAACCTGCTGAAAAAGTCGTACATCTTTTTCCCGCGAAGAGTCACCATAAGACCGATAGGATTACCCTGTCTTAGTTTAAAATTCGAAATCGCTTTTTTTGCTTTTGTGATGACAGGTTTTTGACCTGCGATCAAAGCAAGCTCTTTTTCGAGATCTTCAAGTATTTTTTTGTCTTGAAGAGCAGCTGCAACGCCCATGCTAATGACAATTTTCTTGAGAACAGGCACTTGCATCACGTTTGCGTAAGAGCGTTTTTCTTGTAACTCGGGTCTAATGGTTTTTACGTATTTCTCGCGTAATTGAGACATGGTCTTATTATCCTACTACATGTTTTTTTACTTTTCGATGAAGAACCTCGTTGCCGTTTTCTCGGTAAACTAAGAGCTTTTCCTTCGTTTTCTCATCGATTTTTACTCGCACTTTAACAGGGTTTCCCGCAGGTGCTAACATCACATTTGAGATATGAATGGGCATTTCTGTTCTTATAATTTGAGCGCCTTTTTGTTCGCTTTCAGCTTTCATATGCTTTGCACGAATGTTTACACCCTGTACGACAACTTTGGTTTTGCCAAGTCTTAAGACTTTGCCTTTTTTGCCTTTGTCATTACCTGCAATAACAACAACCGTATCGCCTATCCGAATCCATTTACTCATATGTTACACTACCTCCGGCGCTAAAGAAGCGATTTTAACAAAGCCTCTATCTCGCACTTCTCTTGCAACAGAGCCAAAGACCCTGCTCCCTTTGGGGTTTTTCTTATCATCGATGCTCACACAGCTATTGTCGCCAAACATAATCTCAGAGCCGTCATCTCGGACGATGGAGTTTTTTGTTCTCACAATAACTACTTTCACAACATCTTTTTTCTTTACTGTACTTGCTTGGGGGGAAACCTCTTTTACTGAAGCCACTACAATGTCGCCTACTCCCGCATAGCGTCTTTTAGACCCTCCAAGGACTCGGAAACATTTGACCTTTTTCGCGCCTGTGTTATCCGCTACGTCTAGTTCCGTTTCTTCTTGAATCATGCCATCTCTACCTTTGCGGAGGCGCCGCTTTTACCAACTACTCGCCATCTTTTAAGCTTAGAAAGAGGTCTCGTTTCTTGAATGATGACTTGATCTCCTTCTGCATACTCTCCAGATTCAATGTGAGCGTAATATTTTTTCCATGTTTCTACTAGCTTCTGATACCGCGGATGACGCATTTTACGAACCACTTTAACCACCGCAGTTTTGGTCATTTTCGTCGAAATGATCTCTCCTTTCAGAGTTTTTCTTTGGTTTCTTTGATTCATTTCTTTTCTCCTAAAATGGTCAAAATTCTCGCTTTTGTTTTTTTCTTTTCTCGTAACAAATGCGGCTTCTCTAATTTGCGAGCTACTTTTAGCTCGTTTCTCAGTGCAAAAATCTCTTTATCTAATTCGGTATAGAGGGAGATAAGCTCATCTTCTGTTTTTTCTCGTAAATTCATTTACACAACCTCAACTCGATCGACAAATTTTGTTTTCAAAGGCAACTTAGCAGCAGCAAGGCGAAGAGCTCTTTGCGCTTCTTCTCTTGTCACATTGCCCACTTCGAATAAAATCAAACCAGGACGAACAACAGCTACCCAATGATCAACTGCGCCTTTTCCTTTACCCATACGGGTTTCAGCCGGTTTTTTACTGACAGGTTTGTCGGGAAAAAAACGGATCCACACTTTTCCTTTTCGGGCAAAAGCTCGGTTAATCGCTACTCTACACGCCTCTATTTGACGGCCTGTAATCCATCCTCTTTCTAGAACTTGCATTCCAAAATCACCAAAGCTTAGTAAATATCCCGCTTTAGCTAATCCTCGAAAACTGCCTTTTTGCCGCTTTCGGTACTTTGTTTTTCGTGGTTGAAGCGCCAAGATTAACCTCCTATACTCTTTTGAAGAATATCTTCACCTCGATTGATCCACACTTTTACGCCGATAGATCCATATTGGGTTCGCGCTGTTGCAACACCATAATCGATATCTGCTCTTAGCGTATGAAGGGGGATTTTTCCATCCTTATAACCTTCAGTCCGTGCGATTTCAGCGCCTCCTACTCGGCCACTGATTGCTACTTTTATGCCTACTGCGCCCGCATCCATTGTCGTTTGAAGCGACTTTTTCAAGATCCTTCTAAAGGGAACTCTACGCTCTAATTGCCGCGCAATGCCGCCTGCTACAAGAGTTGCGTCTAAATCGGGACGCTTAATTTCTTCTACTTCGACCCATACATCTTGTCTGGTGAGGTGCTTTAGCTCTTTTTTCAAACTTTCAATTTCTGCACCTTTTTTACCAATAACAAGACCTGGTCTTGCTGTACGTATCGTCACCTCGATTTTCCCACTCATCCTTTTAATGATGATTTTTGAGGTGCCTACGCAGATAGATTTTTTTAAAAGATACTCTCGAATAATCCGATCTTCTTCTAGAAGGTCTCCAAAATCTTGCTTGTTTGCATACCAGTTAGAAACCCATTTTTTTCTTCTAGATAGACGAAAACCAATTGGTGATGTTTTTTGTCCCATACTTTACGCCGCCTTCAATACAATTGTGAAATGACTCATCCTTTTCAATATCGGCGCTCTTCCGCCTCTATTTTTTGACTTTGCTCGCTTCATCGTAGGGCCATCATCTACCCGGACCTCATCGATAATGAGCGCTTCTTTTTTTGCGTCAAAATTATGTTCAGCGTTTGCAACCGCGCTATCCAATGTTTTTTTAAGAAGGCGCGCACCTTTTAAAGGAGATGCTTTTAGCTGCAATAACGCTTCTTCTACAGACAACCGGCGAATAAGCCCTGCTGCTAAACGTGCTTTTCTCGGACTAATGCGCACATATTTTGTTTTCGCTTTGATGAGTGACATTGCTTATCTCTTTTCTTTATCTTATTTTGATTTCTTTACGTGGCCTTTAAACGTCCTTGTAGGAGAAAATTCTCCTAACTTATGCCCTACCATGTTCTCTGAAATGGAGACGGGTATAAATTTTTTGCCGTTATGCACTTCAAAAGTATAACCAACCATTTCTGGAATCACCGTAGATCTTCTAGAAAACGTTTGGATCGGCTTTTTACTATTCGCTTCCTTTTGTTTCTTCATTTTTTTCAAAACGTGATGATCAACAAACGGTGGTTTTTTTAACGATCTACCCATGCTGCCTATTTCCTATGTTTCTTTTTACGTTTCTTTACGATCCATTTATTTGTTTTGGACTTAGAACGTGTTTTTTGTCCTTTAGTAAACTTACCCCAAGGAGTTTGCGGGATATTTCCCTTGCTCTTTCCTTCACCACCACCATGAGGGTGATCGACAGGGTTCATAACAGTTCCTCGAACAGTTGGTCTAAATCCTCTCCATCTAGTGCGCCCTGCTTTTCCATCTACACGAAGGCTGTGCGATGCATTGGATACAGCGCCAAAAGTAGCTCTACAATTTTCATGAATCAAGCGCACTTCGCCAGAAGGCATTTTCACAGTTGCGTAACCGCCGCTACGAGCTAAAAGCTGCGCAGACAATCCCGCAGAACGGACAAGCTTTGCTCCTTTTCCAGGTTGCAGCTCAATATTATGAATAACAGAACCTAAAGGCATTGCTTTAATGCGCATGCAGGTTCCCACCTTGAATGGAGGCTTATCTGTAGTCGATACAAAAGCGCCTTCTTCCAGCCCCTTAGGAGCAATGATGTAGCGTTTTTCTCCATCTAGATAATGGAGAAGCGCAATATGCGCTGATCGATTTGGATCATATTCAATAGAAGCTACCTTTGCTGGCACTTCTTCTTTATCTCTTTTAAAGTCCACAATACGGTATAAACGCTTGTGACCACCGCCGCGATGCCTACAGGTAATGCGGCCTTGATGATTTCTTCCACTAATTCTATTTTTAGACGCCGTGAGCTGTTTTTGTCTGGGGCGCTTTTTCAATGACTTGGGAAGAACAAGCTTTCTTTGACTGGGAGTAGTGGGTTTGCGTTTTTTCATCATGGCTTATATTCCTATTTCCTAAACTTGATCCTCAATAGTATTTCCGGGAGAAAGGGTAACAATCGCTTTTTTATACGCGCTTTTCATACCAGATCTTCCCCGAACTCTACGTTTTTTACGAGGGATCGTAATGGTGTTAACCGATGTAACCGCAATATCTGGATACATAGTTTGCAATGCTTTTCGAACTTCTTGTTTGTTCGCTGTGATATCTACTTTAAATACGTATTTAGGAGCGTCACATTTTTTCAAAGAAGGATTGCTATCTGCTGTGTGCAGCTCCTCTAAAAGGCTCGCTTTTTCTGTAACGTAGCGGTGCTTAATAATAGAGTATGGACTTTTTCTATTCATGATTCTTTTCCTAGTAATTGCAAGCATTCATCGAAAGCTCTATCTAAAATCACAATCTCATCAGCTAAAGATAGATCGTACCCATTGATGTTTTGTAGGCGGATAAACTGCGCTTTTGGCAGGTTATTTGTACTTTTCACCCAAAAGCTTCCATCACCTTGCTCTGATGCGCCCACAAAAAGAACGCGAGATCTAGCAAGCTGCAGAGCATCTAAAAATGAAGCGACTGGTTTCGTCTTCGCCTCTTGCAGAGTAGACGCATCTAATATACGCGCTTTACCTTCGTTGCATTTAGAAGCGAAAAGAGAACGAATAGCAAGCCTTCTTTCTTTTCGGTTGATCCGCACATGCTGATCAAATTTTGGCCTAGGACCAAAAACAACGCCGCCACCTTTATATTGTGGAGCTTGAAAACTACCTTGCCTTGCTCTACCCAAACCTTTTTGCGCATGGGGCTTTTTCTTGGTGCCCATGACTTCTGATCTGCCCTTAGTTTTGGCTGACCACTGGCGTCCATTCTTCCGAATTGCCACAATATAGTCTTTGATTAGTTGAGGGCTAGCTTTATGGTCTAATAGCTCTTGTTCTATTTCGACTTCGCCTGTCTCTTGTCCTGAAAGGTCGTATTTTTTGAGAGCCACGGTTCTATTCTCCTAACTTAATCGCTTTTGAAATGTAGACAATACTTCCAGTATGACCTGGAACTGCCCCTTTCACCAGCAGTAAATTCTTTTCCTGATCGATATGCACAATTTCTAAATTTTGCACTGTTTTCTGCCTTCCACCCATGCGACTTGCTCTTGGGCTACCTGGAAGAGAGCGACCTGGAGTAGAGCGCATACCGGTTGAACCTGCAGAGCGGTGAAATCCCGATCCGTGTGCAGCAGGGCCTCCTTTAAAGCCGTGAAGCTTCATGACCCCTTGAAAACCTTTTCCTTTGGAAATGCCGATTACATCAACATAAGAGATATCTTTGAAATAATTCACATCAAAGATTTGTCCTACTTCAAATGCATCTACATCATCTACCAAAGATTCAATTAATTCTTTTCTAGGCTCCATATTCTTCGCGATAAAAAAACCTCTTTGCGGTTTATTGAGGTTTCTTGCTTTTGTTCCTGAAAGTAGAATAGAGCCCAGTTGTACCGCTTTGTACCCATCGCGCTTTTCAGACTTGATCATCGTCACAATATTTGGCTCAGCCTCGAGAACTGTGCAAACGATTCGCTTACCATTTTTGTCGAAAAATTGTGTCATTCCTTTCTTACGGCCAATAAATTTTAATGACATAGAAATCCTTAGCTTTTATAAAAATTCTGTAGCAAAAATTTTGATGCCTTCTAAACCCCTAGGGGTTTAAGTTACATAAATGATGGGCATAAAAATTTACGGTTTCTCAATAAAACCGCTTCATTTTCGAGGGGGAATCATCCGACAGATAAATCCGATGAGTATTCACCCTCATTTGTTGTAACATCATAGAACAATAGATCAATTGATCTCAAGCGATTGTTTCTTTTTTTCTTGAAAAGGGATAAAAAAACGCTCTCCATTTTGCAAATAACGGCTCTGTGAAAGAATTTTTTTTTCTGCATCAGGCAAAAACACATCCATTTTTTTGAGTTGACGCACTTTTGTTCCCGTAGGAATAAAAAATTTACCAGGATTTCTTACCGCTCCTTCCAAAAAAATTTCTAACTTTTCTAGTTTAGGAATCACCACTTTTTTTGCATGCAATAAAGGCTCTTCTAAAGAAAAGTTTTGCAAATCAGCAAAACGCTTCATACGCACCTTGTGAAACACCTCTCTCCAAGTAGAGCCTATGGGAAATGCGTAGGAACCCGGCTTTTTTACCTCACCTGAGATCTCTAGAACGACGTAGCTTTTAGACGAAAAAAGCGCACCTTTTGCATTAAAAGATGCGCTTTTACTTGCAATGGCGCCATAAGCAGAAGCAAGAAATATCAAAAGAGAAAAAACACCAAGAAAGCACTTCTCTCTTAAGGGGAGTTTTTGCTCCATACACCCTTTAACAATCAGCCTACAGCAACCGGCATAAATGTTTTAGCAGGTTTATAGCTTCCGAGCGGAGCACCTTCCCGCTCTTTATCGAAAATAGTGATATCCATTGTCTGTTTGTAACATGTTTTGCTAATAGAAAGGACTTTACCTGTAACAGACAGAAGAACGCCTGCAAGCATATAAGGAGCGCAAGCAAAGAAAAAGGCGACAAGAGAAAGAGCTGCGCCGGCAATACTTGTAACAGATTTTGCAATAGAAAGAAGCTTATAGCGCTCTTGTTGCTTTTGCACTCTTTCAGGGTTAAGGCCAGATGCTTGCCATTTTTTACCTTTTCCTGCAGCAGATTCATAAGCTTTTACATCCTTGTCTAAGACGACAAGCTCATGAGCAAAAGAGGCTGCATTTCCAACTGCACCAAAAATTCCTACGACACCAAAAGCGAAATCCTTCACAAAGAACAAAGTCAAAAAGGCTACATCTCGAATAAGCTTTAACGAAGCGTCAGCTAGATTTTTGAGATTGTCAAAAGAAATTTTTTCAGAGAAAGAGTTAATGCACTCATTCAACCAAACAATCACGTCATATGGAACAGCAAAAACAAGGCCGTATTTTGCTGCATGTTTACAATTGCTGCAAAAAAGGCGCATGCCTTCAGAAAGCTCTGCTCCCGGAAAAATCCCTTGTTTTGCAAGTTGAGAGACCAAAGAAGGTAAAGTTCCAGTATAGGAATGACAGCTTTTGTTCACCTTATCTACAGCTGTTTCAATAGCCGTTCTATACTGCTTCCAAGTAGGCTGCAAATACTGTGTGTTGGTAGGGGTTTTTTTGCTTGGGTCACCAGTTGGCGCTGAAACTGCCATAAATACCTCTCTAAAATTACAGAAGAAGTTTAAGAAATGCCTGTTTTTAGCGCATCAAAAAAAAGTAAGGCTAGTTCCAAAGCCCGCTAAAAACTCGGGCGCAGACACCTGATTTCTACCTTCTAATTGTAAAGAAAAGATTTCTAAAGCGCCTTTACCTGAGCCGACTTGTAAAGATTTTTTATCTATTTTCACCTCTCCAGGAAGTAGAGATAAGGAGCTTACTGGATCCAGCACTTTGGAAAGAAAAATCTTTTCTCGTTTTTTTTTCACCTTGTATTTCCACTCTGCCCCAAGCGCCGGGACTAGGAGAAAGCGCGCGGATCAAGTTGTGGATGCTTTCTGCAGAAGCGTGCCATACAATGCGCCTTTCTTCTGTAGTGATTTTTGGGGCGTAGGTAGCAAGAGTATGGTCCTGTTTTTTACGCTCGATTTTCCCTTGAAAAAATGCTGTTAAAAGCGCACAAGAAACCTTTTCTAAAGCAGACTCCAACATGCCAAACGTCATCTCTTGCGGCGCCGCAACTTTCTCTTGGAGTAAAATATCGCCTTCATCCATTTTGGTATTCATTTCCATTAACGTGACACCTGTTTCTATCTCCCCTTGCATTAACGCTCTTTGCATGGGAGCCGCCCCCCTATATTTAGGAAGAAAAGAGGTATGGATATTGACCGGTAAGATGTTTGGGATAGAAAGAAGCTCTTGGGATAAAATCTGCCCGTAGCCTACAACGATAAAATAGTCCGGAGCAAGATCTCGGATCTTTTGGATAAAATGGGCATCTCGCGCATTTTCTGGCTGCAAAATCTCTACTTCGGGATAGAGTTTTTTTGCGGCGATCTTTACAGGGCTCGGCGTAATTTGCTTGCGCCTTCCTTTAGGTCTATCTGGCTGCGTTACAATAGCCTGTAGAGGTATATTCTGCTGAGATAGAAATGCAAGAATACGCGCAGAAAATATAGGCGTGCCAAAAAAAACGAGTTTCACACCGTTTCCTTTTGCGCTTCCTCTTCTTTTTGTTGATCAAAAAGCTCTTTTAAATCTTCTTCTGGAAGCGATTCGGGATCTTGCTTGCAAATGCCCTGCAGTCCAATTAGTCCCCGTTTCGAAGATAGACAAAACTCAATCCAGTGCTGCACTTCTTCTATGGGCTCTACATTATTTCGAATTGCATGCAGCGCATCGGCTAATCGTAAATTTGACCTATACGTCAGTTTAAAAGCTTCGGCTAAACATTGGCGGACATATAAAGAAAATCCTTTTCTTTTGAGACCAATGATATTGATGCCGCCAAATTTATAAGGAACGCCCCCACCTACTGTGTAAGGAGGAATATCACTAGAAACGCGGCTAAACCCGCCTACCATTGCATGTCTACCCACTCTAGAATACTGATGGATCGGAGTCATACCTCCAATAATTGCATAATCTTCAATTGTTACATAACCTGCTAACATCGCATTATTCGTCATAATAACCGACTCACCTAACTTACAATTATGGGCAATATGGCAATAAGCCATGATCAAGCAGTTATTTCCTATGCTAACTTCTGATCCTTCACCGCAAGAAGAATTGATGGTGACATATTCTCGTATATCGCAGTTTTCTCCGATGAGAACCTCTGTTTTTTCTCCTTGGTATTTCAAGTTTTGGGTTTTTGTACCAATACTTGCTGAAGGCCAAATAGTTGTGTTCTTTCCAATGGTTGTGTACCCGTCGATGTAGGCATGCGATTTGATGGTCACGCCATCTTGTAAAATCACGTTCTGTTTTACAACAGCAAAGGGTTCGATGGTGACATTCTGCCCAATTTGCGCGCCTTCTTCGATATATGCTTGAGGATGAATATTTTGTGACATGGTGATCCGTTATAATCTATTAGTTTTCAACACTGCCTTCTGTTTCTCATAAAGCTGACTTTGCGACAAGGGCAAAGCTTAGTTCTGCCTGTACGGCAACAACTCCTTCTATAAGAGCTTTGGCTTTAATCCTGCCGCCATTGGCGCTAATATGCACGCCTTCTACATGCAGCATCAGCACAACTCCTGGAACTACAGGTTTTCGAAACTTGGCATTGTATACGTTTAAAAGAACCGCTATTTTCTCGTTGTAGCCTTTTTGATGAACTAACACGCCCCCTGTTTGCGCCATTGCCTCGATAATCAATACACCAGGCATAATCGGCGCATCGGGAAAGTGTCCTTGAAAAAAGGGCTCGTTAAAGCTGACATTTTTCTGTCCAATGACAAAGTTTTTTTCTAAGTCGATCTCTACAATTTTATCGACAAGCAAAAAAGGGTAGCGGTGCGGAAGAATATTTGGAATATCTTTCGTTTGAATAGTGGGGTGTTTCTTTGTCATAATGGGCAACCAGCCATCTCCATAGAATCGTGTAATATTTTAGCAAAAGCTACATGCGCTTTGTGACCCGAGCGAACTGCTAAAATATGCGCATGCAAAGCAAAGCCTGTTAAGGTCATATCTCCAATTAAGTCTAAAATTTTATGGCGAGCCATTTCATTTGCAAACCGAAGACCTTCTGGATTACAAACGGCATCTTCTTTAATCAAAATACCATTTTCTAAACTCGCTTTCTGCAAAAGCCCCTTTTGCATAAGCGGCTCCACCTCTTCGTATAAAGCAAACGTTCTAGCGGGCGCAATTTCTTCTACATAACTAGAAGGATCTAGAGTATATTCATGGTACTGCGCTTGTAAAAGAGCGCTTTTAGGGTAATGCAAGGTATAGCTTAGCTTCAATGTATCTGCAGGAAAAGCTACAAGATGGGCGTTGCCATCAGACCAGTAAACAGGCTGCTTCAACTTTCTTATTTTTCGACAAGCCGTTTGCTTTATTTGGCCTGCTTTTTTTAATAGGTCTACAAAAATTTTTGCGCTACCATCACCGCAAGGAATCTCTTCTGCATCAATTACAATTTCCACATTATCGATAGCAAATGCATGTAAAGCAGAAAGTAGATGCTCTACCATAAGCACATCTGCCTCTTCGTTTTGCAGCCGCGTAGAACGAAACGTTGAAGAAACATACCGAAAATGCGCAGGGATTAAAGGAGCGTTTGGCAGATCGTTCCTACGAAAAACAATACCTACATTTTCCTCTTGAGGATGTAAAGAAAGAGAAACCGCTTTTCCAGTAAACAGTCCTTTTCCAGAAAGATGAACGGAGCGCTCTATAGTACATTGCATATGTGGGTATTCTGACAAAGCATTTCTCATAACTTATTATAAAAAACTTAGCGAACAGGTATTTTTTGAGCAAGCGCTTTTCCTTGAGAGGCTTTCTGCTCTTTGCGCCATTTCTCCAGCATACAAAGAAAAATAAGGCCTAAAGAAATAGATACAATCAACCCATCTCCCCACTGTGTATACCAAGTTCCATAGGTATATACAGGAACATCTACAAAAAGAGCGCCTGCTGCCTGGGGGTTTTCAGCAAAGGCAGGGGTAAATGCAGCGACCACCTGCCCAAGGGAGTCAACTGCTGCTGTGATTCCCGTATTTGTCGCTCGAACTAAAGGTGCGCCGTTTTCTACGCTGCGCACTCTTGCAAGATCAAAATGTTGCCTTGGAAGAGCGGTTCCAGGAAACCAGCCGTCGTTAGACAGATTCACTAAAAGCTGCGCGCCGCGTTTTCTTGTTTTCCGAATGAGATCCCCATACGTCTCTTCATAACAAATAGAGAGCCCTAGGGGATGGGCGCCTGCCACCACGCCAGGTATTTTCCCATGCACGTAGGCGCCTTTTGCACCATGCTTTCTCGCAATCCCTTCACACCAAGAATAGGGGATATATTCTGCTCCAGGAACAAGAACGCACTTAGCATACGACCTCGGAAACGCTTGAAAAGGGGCAAAATAAAAAGCGCTATTTCTTGCAGTAGCATCTAACATGCGCTCTTCTAATCCTAAAATCAGCTCTGCTTGAAAGTAGTTTGCTAGCGCTTTTGCAATATATCCGTTTGATACATACCAGTATCCATGAATATCTTGTGTAGCATAAGGGTAAGTTAAAGGCGGCATATGCCGAAGCGCTTCTTTTCCAAAATAGACCTGCCAAGCATCTTTTACCGCCTCTTCATAATAGATCGCGCCAAAAGCGCCGAAAGGCAGCGCTACTTCTGGAAGCACAATGATATCTACATCTTTAGGCGCCTTTTGCAAAAAACGCCAAATCCTTTCCCACTGCAGCAAAGGATCAATAAAAGCTCCTTTCTTAAGAATAGGCTCTTTTTCTTCTGGTTTGATAGCGGTTTGGATCAATGCAGCAGATAGCTTTGGGCTAGAGGCAATCGATTGGCTATGACGCGCTTGATGAATAAAACCTACTGCATAAGGTAAAAAAGCGCAAAAAACCGCTGCATAAACGGCATGAGCCTGTTTTTTTTTGTACGCGAAAAAAAATAGGCCGTTAGTCATGATGACCCAAAATGATAAAAAATAGATTCCTCCGACTGTTGCAAGAGAAATAGTATACTTGGAGGCGGTTAAGCTAAGACCTGCTGGATTCCAAGTAGATCCGCATAACCAGTAAAGCCGAGACCATTCGAAAAGGGTCCATAAAGCAGCGCTATAAACCACCTGTCTTTTACTGGTCGAGCGGATAAGAGCAAAACAAAGCGCAGCAAACTGCAGCGCAACAGCAGCAGATAAAAACTGATGGAGAAACGCTATGTACACTCCTTGGTAAGTAAAAGACAGCATCCAAGAAAGCTGAAAAGAAGAAAGAAGAAAAAACCAAAGAAATGCTATGCACCCTTGTTTTTTCCAACAGGCAATCTCCGATAAGCCTCTCCAAAAAAGTGCATAACCAAATAAAGAAGCGGCTACAGAAAAATAAAAAGATGCGCTCGGCTGACCCAGGCTACAGATCAGCCAAGATACGGTAAATAAAGATCCTAGCACATATAAGTTCATAAAATGCTTAGTCTTCTTTTACAGATGTATGCGGCTTTTCACTAGCATTTCCAATCTCAGGGGCGCTTTCTCCGCAAGCGATAACGTATAAAAGCCCTCCTAAAATAGCGATGTTCTTTAGAAACATCGCGCATTCAATATCTCTTTTCAAACCGGTAAAATACCAAAAATGATGAAATATAAAGGTTGTTGGCAGCAAGAAAAGAGCTAGAATAACCGCCCCTGTTCTCGCTTTAAATCCCGTTAAAAGAAAAATCCCCCCAATCAACTCCATTGCAATTGCTATAGATAAAAAGGCGGGTGAAAAGTAGATTGCAGACGAAAAAAACTCCGCTAATTCTGGCCTATGCTCGAAAATCACCGCCCAAGAAGAAAAAACCCGCATCAACCCTTCTGAGGCATCTTTCCAATGAAAGATTTTATGGATACCAGAAAGTAAAAAGATCGCGCTCATACATAAACGCCCAAAAAATAAAATAATGATTTGCAAAGATCGCATCGTTTCTCCTTCGGTGCTGTACTATACCCACTTCTTTTAAAATGGCAAAAAGCTATAAAAAAATCTATGGATCAAAAAAAAGCGCTCTTTTAAGCAAATCCAAGACAAGGCATACTATACCTCATGAATTCCCCTTTTCGCTACCAGCATTTAATCGATCTTTTAACAGGATGGGAAAAAACCACCTACCCTCTAGATGCATTCATCTCCCGGTATTTTCGAAACAACCGCTCTGCAGGCGCCAAAGACCGCAAATGGATCACCGAACACGCCTACCTCCTTGTTCGTTGGAAAACGTTTTTAGACTACAAAGAAAAAAAACCTTCATGGATCACTCGTTATGAGCGGCTTCTTCATCCTTTGCCTATAGACGTTATAAAAAAAGCGCCCCGTTATCTGCAGTGCGCTTTTCCGAAATGGTACTATCAAAAACTAGAGGAAAGCTATGGGGATCAAGCCTTTTCCCTTTGTCAAACCTTAAATGAAGAGGCGCCTACAACCGTTCGGGTCAACACGTATTTAACCGATAGAAAAACGCTTTTTGCAAAGTGGGCCCCTCTTTATCCCGTATACCTCACCAAACTATCTCCTATGGGCATTTCTTTTCGAAAAAGAATCAATTTTTTTGCCCTTGATGAATTTAAACAAGGGCTCTTTGAGGTGCAGGATGAAGGCAGTCAACTTATTGCCCTTTTCACAAAAGCAAAACCAAAAGAAAAAATCCTAGACTACTGCAGCGGATCGGGAGGCAAAAGTTTAGCGCTTGCCCCTTTCATGGAAGGATCTGGGCAACTCTTTTTGCATGATATTCGCACGTCTGCCCTTGTTCAAGCAAAAAAACGGCTCAAACGGGCTCATATACAAAACGCCCAAATTGTTCTCCCTGAGAAAAAAGCTAAAAGACGTTTGAAAGGCAATATGGATACCGTTTTACTCGATGTCCCTTGCTCTGGATCGGGAACTCTTAGAAGAAACCCCGATATGAAATGGAAATCGACGCTATCTGGCATGCTTGCTCTAGTAGAAACACAAAAAATGCTGTTTCAAGAGGCTCTTTTGTACGTCAAAAAAGGAGGGAAAATCATCTACTCTACATGTAGCTTGTTTCCTGATGAAAACCAAGACCAGGTAGCCTATTTTTTAGAGCATTTTCCCGTAAAACTTTTAGAACAAAAACAGATTCTTCCTGTTAGCCAAGCCCATGACGGTTTTTTTATGGCAGCTTTCCAGGCATTTTGTTAGACTAAACGACATGAAGCTAAGTATTTTTTTCCTCTTTTTTCCTCTATCTATCACCCTTTTTGCCTCACTTGATTCGAACATGCCCCTCCTTATGCCGAAGGGTAGCCTCCGCTTCAGCTTAGAAAATCGGATCTTGACCCATGTAGGAAAAAAACCGATTTCTGTTTTAGATGTCAAAAAACAGATGGACCTTTTCTATCACAAACAGTACCCCAATTTGTATGAAAATGATTACGCCCGTCTGCAGTTCTACCAAATGCACTGGAAAAACGTATTAAAAGAAATCATCCATACAGAGCTGATCCTTCTCGATGCAGAGGAGAAAAAAGTGACTGTCAGCAAAGGAGAAATCCACGAAGCTCTCATCAATCGTTTTGGACCAAGCGTATTGCAAACATTAGAAAAAATCGATATTTCCTATGAAGAAGCGGAAGAGTCGATTAAACAAGAAATGATCGTGCAGCGTATGATGTGGTTTTACGTAAATCAAAAAGCGATCCAAAGCGTGCATCCACAAGATATCCGCAGCGCCTATCGAAAATTTTTGACAGAAAACCCGGGAAAACAAGAGTGGCGCTATCGGATTATTTCCATCAAAGGTAGGAACTCTTCCTTAGCAGCGGAAAGTATGTATGCAAAAATCCGTTCTGATAAAGCCCTCAACTTAACTGATATCCTCTCTTCTTACAGAAGATCGAATCCCAACTTAACTATTTCCCTTTCCTCTGAATATGAAAGAGAGGAAAGCGCCATCGCAAGAGCAGATAAAAACGTTCTTGCCACACTTTCTCCTGGAGATTTTTCCCAGCCCATCACGCATACAAATCGCAAAAAAGGCAAAGAAGTCCAAAAGATTTTTTATCTTAAAGACGCAACTTATACGCCTCCCGCTTCTTTAGAAGAAAAATATGCATCTCTTCGTCAGGAACTGATGCAACAGGCGGCAAAAAAATACAATCAAGAGTATGTAAACAAATTACAAAAACTCTATGGAGTATCTACGCAACCAGAAGATATGCCCCGCTCTTTTCAACCTTTTGTCATCCGCCAGTGATTCAGGCAAAAAAAACCTTATCCCAAAATTTTTTACACGACACTTCGATACGCGATAAAATTCTGGAAGCTGTCTCCCCTTCTCCTGAAAAGTCTATTTTGGAAATAGGCCCAGGTTTAGGTAAGATGACTGAGCCTCTCAGTAAAATGTGCCAGCTGACGGCGGTAGAAAAAGATAGACGGCTGATTGCTCATCTAAGCCATTTGCCGATCAAACTTCTAAATCAAGACATCTTAACTATATCTTTGGAGGGCTCTTTTTATGATACAATTGTATCAAATATCCCCTACAACATCACATCTCCCCTTTTACGTAAGCTGCAAAATGAAAAACAGTCTTTTGCCAAAGCCATTTTAATGGTGCAAAAAGAAGTGGCAGAAGCTCTCTCTTCGCCTTATGCAAAAAGGGCATTTTTTGCAGAAATGCAGCTATCTTTTTCGATACGACTACTTTTTATTGTGCCAAAAACAGCTTTTCGCCCTATACCGAAGGTAGACTCTGCTGTTATTGAGCTTATTCCAAGAAAAAAAACCTATGCACAAAACGTATTTTCTCTTGTACAAACGCTATTTCGCCATCCAAGAAAAATGATCGGATCGACGCTGAAAAAGTATTCTTTGGAGTTGGGCTCTTTACAATCTTTAGAAAAAAAACGGCCCTCTGAAGTGCCTACAGAGGAGCTAGCTAGTAAACTAGACAGCTATGATCGACGCGTACACACAGCCAAATTAGGTAAGAAAAAATGCAGTAGGTAGGTATCTTGATATAAATGCCTTTCTACCACACGGCTCTCCTCTACAGTTAATCTATAATCGTTACGGAAAAATAACCTAGGCTCCTGCAGCATTAACTCATGGACATTTCGGGTAGAAAAGATAAATGCCTCTTTGACTATAAATGCCCCGACTATTTGAGCCGCCCCGTACATGGCGTATCCAAATGTAGAGAGTGGGACGAGGTTGAATACAATACTTGTGAACAACGCGCCTACAACCATAGATACGAGCCCTGCAATAAAAACCGCTTGTTCTTGAAGCACATCAATCCTATAGGCAAGCTCTTCTTTTTCCAGGTAAGACATGCGGGCGCAATCATCTACAAACTGGTTATAATCAAAGTTCGCGATTCTATCTTCTGCTGTTGGAAGCCCTTCTATAAAAGAAAACCCTGGAACTCTTTTAAGTGGATTGACAGGACAGTTTGCATGCTCTCTTAAAGCCCTGATAATCCTTTTTCTTCCATTCAAAATATCCGGCGTACTTGCATATACAATGTAAGTCAAAGCGCCGCATATAGGATAGGCAAACGAACTAACCGTATGCAGTAAGAATAAATGGTGGATCTTGGAAAATATATTTATGGCCAGAAATGCAATAGCGGCAATAGCTGTACCTAAAAGCTGTTGCAAATGCTTTTCAAACCCTTTTTGAAAGACGTGCACATTTCCAACAAACACCGATCTAGTACCTGGAGAAAGCTGAAGAGGTGTTGCGCCCATACTGCACCTGTTTTAAAAACAAAATTCTAATACAGGCAAGCAAAATACGTCTACATTGCTATCTCTTTCTCTTAAAGGCGATAGATCTTACGATGCTCCATAGACTTTTTAAGAGACTATGATCAGTTTAGTGAAGTTTCTGTCTCAGCCATTGGATAAAAAAGTAGAGATTGATCTTGACGGTCTACTAGCTATTTCCCCCAACATTTTACTAAGGTATTTCATGGGGAATATACAACAATTTATCCCTCCAAAAATCTGGCAAAAATAGCGGAATCACATACAAATCTTCATAAAGGTGATTTTCCGCTCGTCTACGTTCTTCTGCATTTAAATTATAATCTGTACGGAAAAATAGATCCGGGTTTTGTAACATCACTTTATACACACCTGTGGTCGCAAGAACAAATGCATCTTTTACTATAAAAGCTGCAACGGACCCTATAGACAATACTAGAGCTAAACTCCCCAGTGAAAGGCTGGTTATAGTAAAAAGGCAAGTGGTAAAAAACCCTGCCATAAAAGAAGAAATAGCAAGAGCTATGCCTTCAGCTGAGCTCTGGCAAGAGACCAGCTTGTAATGAAGCTCTCTTTCTTCATTTAGGTTGGAGTTGCTTATGCAATGATTGTAAAAATCGCGATAGCTTAAGTCGGGTAAAGCATTAGGACCTATCGGTAGGTGCGTTTGATGATCACGAGTAGAATAAATCGATGGTACACATGAGCGGCCTACGAGCTGCCGGCCCGCTGCGCTTCGCAAAGCTTGCAAATTAATACGCATCGCTTTTTTTATCTTAGGCAAAATAGATATATAGTAGGAAGCGGGTACAACAGAAAATCCGAATAACAGTGTTAATGCAGAATAAACCACAAGCGCATTAGAGGCGAATGCAAATATCATACTGATTAAAACGACAATATTTACCGCTACACTAGCTATCAGTCGGATAAGATTTTTCTTGTAGCCCTTTTGAAATACGCTGCTATAACCTAAAAAAATTTGTTGCACATTGGAATTAGTTACGTGTACAGCAGGATGCATATAAAGTCTCCATAAAACGCAGAAAAATCATTATATCATTAAAAATACAAATAGATCTACGGCGTTTTCAAATATGCACTTTGATATCTCTAAGTTTTTGAGGGGTAATAACAAGCTATGCTATCTTCTTGCAAACGGGCCTGTACGCTCCGATGATCTCTTTTTAACGGTTTGGTAAAAAGAGAGGCTCTTCCTACAAATACCGACTGGACTTTTTCTTCACTATAGGAGAAAAACGGGGTTTATGACTAAATCCAATCATATTGAGGAATCGCCTAAATAGAAAAAGGCAGACGATAAAGCGCTGAAGAAAGCCATTGTTGAACAAACGTACCAGCCTTAGATGAGCGTTTCCGTTATGGCGCGCAAATATGATAGAAGTCCTAGCGGACTATTTACATGGAGAAGACTCATCTCGCGGCAAGCTTGGTCAAAGAAAAGCGGTATGCAATGAGAGCTATTTCCGAAGCTCGATAGGTCTCTTAGACCTTTCGATCAGACCTTGCTAAGAGGAAAAGACTACATACGGCGTATGGCCAAATGACATCTCAAATGCTAAAGTTGTGATAGAAAAACTAGACAAATGGTTTGAAGATTATAATAAATAAGCGCCTCATTAGGCGTTAAAAATGCTCTCACCAAGAGAGTATATAGAAATATCGAAGTTAGCAGGTTAGTGGTCCACCTTTTTTGAAGGCTAGTCCTCTTAATGTCGATTGTGGTATATCTATTGCAGTTCTTACATTTTCTTAATATTAGTGTTTGTGTTTATTTTTCTTTTCCCTTTGTTTGTCTTTTGCAGATTAATCCATTATTCAATTTATGTGGCTTTTTTCATACTCGATTGCTAGGTACGCGCCTTGTGAAAATAGCTATTTTTTCACTGAAAACTTTTGGTCTTCGAT
>CALBPE010000092.1 GCA_937899275.1 uncultured Chlamydiae bacterium | reverse complement strand
CAAGAAGCAGGAAGAAGCGAAAAAGAAAGCTGCTTTAGACAAAGAGAAAGAGGAGAATAAAAAAGAGGAAGACAAAACACCAGACAAAGAAGCCGATAAAAAGAAAGCAAGGGCCAAGAAAAAGCCAAAAGGAAGAAAGAAGAAAAAACCTGGTAAAGCGCCGTCAAAAAAAGCGCCATCGGCTAGCGAGCAGGAAAAACAAAAGCAGGCAGAAAAAGACCGAAAGACACAAGCAGAGCAAGAAGCTGCGCACCAAGAAGCGCAAAGGCTGATTGCCGAAGTCCAAAAAGAAGATAGCGGTCAACCTGCTAGCCAGGACAGTGGCCAACGCTTGCAAGCGTTGGCAGAGCAAGCGGCTAATATTGCGCTAGGCCTTGTCCCTGGTGGCGAACTAGGCAAGCTGCTCCTAGAAAGGGTCAAAGATCCTGACCGCCTTGCTAAAATGACTAACTCAGAAATCATTAATTTAGCAGCGAGCTTGGCTATGGACTTTACCCCTGTAGGAAAAGTCTTGAAGGTAACAGGCAAAGCAGCCGGACCAGTACTGAAGAAGCTGCAGAAGAAGGTAGCTAGCTTTTTAGCCAATGCCTTCAAAAAAGGCCCTAAGAAAGCAAGCGGATGGAGCCTTTTCGGATTTTTTAGATTCTTTAGAAAAAAAGCTACTGAGGAAGGGGCTAGGGGTGGTGGAAGTGTAGTCCAAGAAACCTTCAAGAAGCTTGGGAACCTCGAAGGACTTGGGCCACTAAAAGCTGAAAAAGTTCTTAAATCAAATGGTTTCGTGTTTAAGGGTAGGACCCCTGGAGGGTATTACAAATATTACCATCCAAATGGCTCTAAAGTACAGATACGTCCTAATGGACAGGTTTATAGATATGGGGGAAGTAAAGGGATGAAGTATAATTCCGATGGCTCTATCAGCACACTTCATGGTCAGGAGAACATTTTAGATTAGTCAATATGCATTTAAAGGTTGAAAAGAAAAGACCAAGCTTCTATTTGCTGGAAAAGCATCTTATCGGGAGTAACCCCCATTGGTTCTATCTTTACGATCTACGCTACAACGCTATTGAAAACACTTTGACAATAGATATTGGACCTAACAATAATAAAGCAGACAAAAAAAGATGGTTATTCCGTAGTGTGCATAATTTTCAAGAGGGCATTGATGGCGAAGATGAAGGTTGTGTAAATTTTCCTCAAATGATACTGGGCATCGACTCTTATAGAGACGCAACAGCAGTGATTGCTTGTAGTGATGTAGAGTACTCTTTTAAGTCGCCGGATCTCCCCGCTATCCTGAGTTTGTAACTCAGGATACCACGCCATAACAGCTAA
>CALBPE010000091.1 GCA_937899275.1 uncultured Chlamydiae bacterium | reverse complement strand
AAGCCAGGGCGCTATGAACTGTGCAAGTTTCCTGTTTGAAAGGTCGGATTAAACGAAAGAGCTCTTTTGCGCCGAGCTTGTCGATAATGATTTCTAAACGGACATAAGACATTTACCCTCCATACTGTTGAACGACCCAAAGATATAAAGGTATACCAACGAGAATATTGAAGGGAAAGGTTATTCCTAATGCAAGAGATAGGTATAAGCTGGGGTTAGCTTCCGGAACAGCGCTTCTCATAGCAGCTGGAGCTGCAATGTAAGAGGCGCTTCCAAATAAAAGCATCAAAAGAAATGTATCTCCTTTAGTGAAACCTAAAAAGATGCTTAAGAAAAAAGCGGCAAAGGCCATCGCTACTTGTAAAAAAATCGCTGAGAAAAAAAGACCTGATGGAGCGTTTTTTACATCTTCAAAACGTTTTGCTACAGCTAAGCCTAAATCGAGAAGAAAAAGGGTAAGCATTCCGTGAAAAATTCCTTCATAAAAAGGAGAAATTTTTGCACCTGCTATTAAAAGACCGATAAAAAAGCTGCCTAAAAGAAGAACGATAGACTGGTTGGCAATGGAGTGGCGAAAAATTTGCAGTAAAGAGCTTGTCGAGTTTTTTGTGTTTTTTGTGTAAAAGAACATAGCCATTAAAATAGCTGGCGATTCCATAAGGGCCATTACAGCCACCATGTAAGGACCGTAATCGATTTGGAGTTTATCGAGAAGTGCAGTGCCGGTAATAAAAGTAATGGCGCTAATTGATCCGTAGGATGCGGCTAGAGAAGCGGCATTTGCGACATTGGTGAATTGTTTGAATAAAGCGTAAGCTACAGCAGCAATACCAAAAGATCCTAAAATTGCTGTAGCAAATACCTTCAAATAATCCAAAGCAAAGCTTGCGCTAGCTAAGTGTATGCCTCCTTGAATTCCGATGGCCACAAGAACATAAATAGAAAACAGTTTGGGTAGGGGATGAGGTATTTCCAAATCAGATCGAATCAATCGGGAAAAAAGACCCAAAAGAAAAAATAGAATCGGAGCAGATGTAAGTATTTCAAAAATCATGAGCCTTTTTTACTACGATTACCATAAAAAGACAGCCAATCAAGATTTTCACTA
>CALBPE010000090.1 GCA_937899275.1 uncultured Chlamydiae bacterium | reverse complement strand
TGAGCTAAAGAGCCGTTACCCAGATTTCTCCTTAAAGTTTGATCATATACCTCTCAAAATAGCTCAGATTAAAACATCTTTAGAAAGACTCCTCTTAGAAAGAAAGCACTTACAATCTGTAGCTCGCTCTAATCATACAGCTGACCTTCCTGTCAGAGATAGCTCTATTGAAGATATGAAGGAAAATAAGGAACAGACTAATCTGTCTTCTACCCAAAGAAATTTGACATTACAAAACACTCTTCTTCGATCTGTCTACCCTGCGCTCTCGAAAGTGAAACAAAAGCTAGAGTTCCTAAAAAAGCACCCGCAAGACACTACTATAGATCAAAAAGAGATCCCTAAAGAGCTAAACCACATCAAACAGACTCTTGAGCAATTACAAACAATGTATTCTGGTTATCATTATGATCTTTATAAAGCCTCTACCCGGTTAAAAGACCTAAACATAGATTACGCGTTTTTTCAATCTGTGTACCCTGCACTCTCCCAAGCTGAACAAGACCTCAATAGTCTAAAGGATGTAAACAACTCGATAGAAAAGACAACGCTTCTTTGTACTAGGATCAAGATCAATTTACGCATGATAAAAATGCAAATGCGTCAGGCGCAGAAAACTCGCTCCATCTCGTATCCATTTAGATCCGTAGCTGAAGAAAAATTCAGTTTTCTTGAAGAAAATTTTTCATCGACAGCAAATACAATACTGCAAGATAGGCTCCCTATCTGGCTAGAAAATAGTACAAAAGATAGCGAGCTGCTACAGGGGCAAAGATGGCAGCTAGATTTTGATGCTCCTGCAGTTCAGAAGAAAATTAAACATCAGTTAATGCAATTAGATGCAATTGAACGCTCCATGAAAATACTCAGTAGAGACGATTTCTCCTTGAGTTTCTCACATGACTCTGCCAGTACTAAAGCATATTATAAGCTGTATACGGCTATCAAAGCTCTTCGAGCAATCGATCAAGTTAAAGACTATATGCTAGATCTTCAGCCTGCAATAAAAAGCCTCTTAGCGCCAAACTTAAGCAGTGAAAAAGATAAAGAAACACATAAAAAAGAATTAATCACAATCTTTGTTCAAGCAGCTTATTTAGCAAGCTCTACTGGAAACCCCTTTGGAAACACCTTTGACGATATAAAGAAGAGCTCTCCTTACAATTGGCCTGGCATGCATTATTTCAGCAAGACTTTAAAAACCGCGCATTTTACCCTTTCTAAGCTATGGGCTTATAAACAGGTTCCTTTACTTTTAGACCAGATGCTGCAGCCTTCTTTTCTCGCTCAATTCAATAAAACGCAGATCGATTCTATGATAGAGGCTACCTTATCTTCTGAGACCTATGACCTAATCGACCCTAAAACCAATCAAAAGGTATCTATCTTACAAAAACTTCTTCAGTATTACCCTAAAAACCAGAAGGCAGACAAGATCTGTGATATATTCATGCAACACCCTTTAAAATTATTTGCACAGGGTCATTTAGTATCTAATAGCTCTAAACAACTTGCTGATGAGCACTGGCTGATCATCTTTTCCCAATTACTCTATGCCTCGTATAATAAAAACCCTTCTTTGATAAAAAAACTTTGTGAAAACAGACCTGAATTATCTACAAAGATCTTAAAATATGCAGCCATCACTATCGGTACTATGCACCGCCTATTTGCAAGTACTTGTCATGTGGTAGGGGCGCTAGTATCTATACCCGTATGGGCGTTCACACAAACAATGCGTCTTTTACCCAAACGATTTATGATACAAACCGCTGTTATAAGCCTGTTCAGTATTTTTTTAATCCCTATTACCGCCCCTATTGAACTTGCAAATACTATCGTCTCGGCAACCCGTTCAACCGTTCAGTCTACCTTATCTAAGCTATTTGCCCAGTTCTTGCATAAAAACCCTAGAAAAAAACTACCTACCGCTTTTCTTTTGATCAAAAGCGCCGCTCTTTTCATTGTAATTGCACCCGCCGCTTTAATCCAGACAGGGACTGCATATGCATGGGATGCTCTCGACCGTACTGCGCAGAACTTAACCTCTTATACCCGCAAAATTCGACGTAAAATACAGTCCTCTTGATTTTAGATGGGGGCGCTCCACGTGCAAATACAAAAAATCTTATAAAATTGGTGTACCTTTCTGGTCTGTAGCAAAGGCCGCAGGCACACCGCACTGTATATATTGCCGAAAAAACCACAATCCCTGGTTTAAGAGGAGGCTAATGCATCCAATCTTTTTCCCGTTTCATCTAATATACGGCGGACAGGATTAAAAAATACTATGTTTGGTAGGCTATCATCTGTCAATTCTTCGAGCCGCTTTTCTAGTCGTTCTTGCTCTTTCTGCAGCTCATCAGACATAGAATTTTGTAGGGTTACACGGCTCTTGAACTGCTTTACAGCAGATGTAAAAACAGCTACCTGTTTTATTCTATCGATTGCTTGTTTATGTTTTTTCCATTTTGTAAAAAGATCTATTATTTCCCTAGACTGGTCTAGGTTAATTATCTGGTAGCGCGCTATGTATTTAGGCTCATTACTATCCCATAATTGTAAATGACACTCCACTTTTTCTAGCAAATCTTGTAAGGCTCCTTCCTCAGGATGTGTTTCTTGCGCACGTACCTGATCCAGCTTATCTTGACAATTTTCGCTTTCACTATGACTAATAAACGCAGCTAATGGAATTGGAAAAAAATTCTTAATCCGCATTTGTAAAAGTTCATACAATGCTTCGGTTAATTCCAACTTTTTTTTCAAATCTTCCTGAATTTCGCTATCTTGCTCAGGAAATAACTTAAGAAAAAAATCTTCTATTTTTCCCAAGTTATCTTGTAGGTCCACATCTTTCTGAGTAGTTTGTTTTTTTCGCGAATCCACATTCTTCTGAGTAGTTTGTGTTTTTTTAGGAAATCTCGTTAAATAACTCACTAACCTCGCTTGAATCCTAGGAAATTGGGCTTTCTCTTCACCGAATCCACGGGAACTCATATTTTTAAATATCGCCAAAAGCACATTCTCCGGCATCAAGCGCTTGTATGACAGGCTTTGAGGCTTTTCATCTTTGAGAAAATCTAGATGATTCAGCCCTGCACACATACGAATGAAAAGGTTTGCGGTTTTTTTTCTCGCCTTGACTAATTTAGGAAAAAAAAGCGGAAATAAGTAAGACAATTTGGAGGGCTTAAAGACTCTATACTGATTGAGAATCAAGCCACCACAAGCAGACTTGCGACGAGGATAACAACTTGAAGTAGAGCTGTAAGTAGGTTCACTATCTACACAAACGGGAATCTTCTGGCCATTTACATAGAGCACACGAGAGTTCTCAACAGGGCCCTTGCTAGAGTCTTCAACAGCATCCTGTGAACTCGAAGAAGCTATAGCAACACACAAATTCTGCAAGTCATGAACAGGCAAAAACCGAAAAAGAAATGGTTTAGACAAGGGGCTTAAAACAAATTTCCTGACATATAGCTGTGTCTTTTTGATAGCCTCGTCTGTCTCTTTGGTATCCGAGCCTAGGTCCATACAGTTAGTATTTCCAGCGGAGTAAAGGTAGCCTTCCTTAAGGGTTAAATCAATATGCTCATTTAAAGCTGGGAGATTATGGGAAATAGTAATAATGCACCTCCTATTTTAAAATGAAACTATACTGAATTTCTACCGCACAAAATGTCAACAAAACTTTTTACGAAAAAACAACTTAATCGAGTATACATTTAGGAAACCTCACAACACTTGCATATGAGGCATCAATCAAGTGACTGAGCGCTTAGTGTAATTTTCAAACTATTTTTTCTATTACAACTCCAGCTAGTCTAACGTCATTTGACCGTCTAGAATTTCTTTTAAATAATTTTCAGAAACACCGTCAAGATCCCATTACTCTCGGAGCTATACCCTGGCATGATTTGCCTTCAACAATTGATTACTCAAAAAAAACAAAAAAATAGTTTTACAAAAGTCTGAACATATGTAAAGTGTCACGTATTTATTTTAAATGTAGGAGTATACTTATGGCTACACCAGTAGGATCCCCATTATTTACCGGATCTAGTTCCAACGCAAATCCAATAGCA
>CALBPE010000089.1 GCA_937899275.1 uncultured Chlamydiae bacterium | reverse complement strand
CAACTACCTAACTATTGAAGAAAACACCCCCTTTTTTCTCGAAAAACCCCAGAAGCCAAGTGAAAAGGTCAGCTTGGGTTTATTACATAAAATCAACAGCACGCTGAAAAGCTACGGGTTTAACCGCTATGAAATCTCTTCTTTTGCAAAAAATGGACAGTTTTCTAGGCACACCACCGGTTACTGGACAGGCAGAAATTACCTCGGCCTCGGCCCTTCTGCACATAGTTACATCGATGGAACAAGATGGGGCAATATCCGCAGCCTAACTCCTTACCTTTCTACAGTGGAAAAAGGGGTAAAGCCGGTATCTTTTACTGAAAAAAGCGCTCTGCAAACAAGGCAACCTGAGCTATTTGCCCTGCATTTACGGCTGCTTGCCGGAGTCGACCTTCCCGCTTTTGAAAAACGCTTTTCCCCTCTTAAAAAAGAGCTGAAAAACGGGATAGAAACGCTTCTTTGCATGCAGCTTCTTGCAAAAACAAACCAAAGAATAGCGCTTACAGAAAAAGGAGCGCTTTTTTACGATACCGTTTTAGAAAAGCTTACTGCACATCAATAATGCGCATTTCAAATGTGAGCTTTTTCCCCGCTAAAGGATGGTTAAAATCGATGATGGCAGTGCCTTCAGCAATCGATTCAATCCGAATCCGGTATTGATTGCCTTCATCGTCTTGCACGCCTAAAACAGCGCCAACATACCGCAAATCCTCTGGAATCGCTGCTGCATCCACTTCACGAAAGGCGCTAGGATCAATTTCTCCATAGGCATCTTGTGGATCTAATGTGATTCTTTTGCTATCGCCTTTGCCTAGATCTTGCACGACATCTTCTAAAGCGGGTAAAATCTGGTGCATCCCTAGTTGAAATGCAAGAGGGTTTTCACCTACGTTGCTATCAATTACCTTCCCATCTTCTAAAAACACTGAATACTCTAGCTCCACGCGCTGGCCTTTTCTAATCATATCCCCTCCTCTTTAGCGATACATCGTGATTGGTCTCTTAATTTCCGTCTTATCAAATTCGGGTTAGGTTTGGCTAGAAAAAAAATCACCTCTAAAGAGAAGAAAAATTGTAGGCTCTTTTTTCCACTCTACAGTGGTTTTTCTCCACTGCTGCACCGTACAAGAGCGCGCGTAGGGAGAAAAAGAGCCGAGGTTCTTTCCTATGAAAAGATACGTATCTTCTTTTAATGTATCTAACAGTAGGTCGTAGAGTTTTTCTGCTCTATAAGGCGTTTCAATAAAGATTTGAGAAGAAGCTTCTTTTTCTGCTCTACTTTCGATGCGCTTTATCTCTTTTTTGCTATCCACAGACTTTTTTGGTAGGTATCCGACAAAACTAAAGCGGTTTCCTGAAAAACCCGATAGCATCAAAGCAGCGTCAATCGATGAAAGAGCGCCGCATACAGAAACTGCAATACCATGGATATGGCATAAAGCGACAAGCTTACTGCCAGGATCGGCTATCGCTGGAAGCCCCGCATCAGAAATCAATCCAAATGAGGTGCCTTTTTTCATATCACATGCAAGATCTTGTAAAACGCTCAAAGGCGTATGCTTATTGTAAATCTCAATGGGAAGATGGATTTGTAAATGTTTTAAGTACCTTCTAGCAGAGGAATAACTCTCCGCTAACAGAATATCAATAGTTTCTACTGTTTTACGAAGAGCTATAGGCAGCTGATCAAAACCATCTGGATGCAGTACGTTAGGAAGTAAAATGAACATGTGCGTATAGGTGAAAGGGGTCAAATACCCCAGTTGTTCTAAAGGTATATTCTGCTGAAAAAACAGCTTTTCTTCCTCGAAGAAAATACGACTTTCCCAACCGCTTGACCTGCCTTGCTCTAGTTTCAAATAGGCTAGGCCATACTTTAGGAAAAAGCGCTTTTCCCTCCATAGGATCAGCAAATAAAGAAAGGATGTATCCCATCTGCATCTGCTTTCTTAAGGCGATAAAAAATAAAGAAAACGCGCTTTTATCCACTAAAACCGGTTTTTTCTCCCAT
Source organism: uncultured Chlamydiae bacterium (assembly GCA_937899275.1). Lineage (GTDB taxonomy): Bacteria > Chlamydiota > Chlamydiia > Chlamydiales > SM23-39 > CALBPE01. Next base: position 2,556 of record CALBPE010000089.1, on the reverse strand, counting down.
ACAAACCGCTCCGCTTTTTGCCAAACCGACTGCTCTACCGTAGAAAGCGCCACTTTCTTTACATCTTCTTGTGTAATGATTTGCCGTCCCAAGGTGTAGGAAAATAACGCATCTGCTACAGAAAATAGCCTCGGTAGATCTAAATCAGAGCTTTTGAAAAGCGCGCTTAAAGCTGTTGGATGAAGTGCCGTTGCCCGTTTTTTAGCCCTTTCTTGCAGGTAGAAAGAGCGCCTTTTTTCTACATCCCATCTCTTTCCTCCTAGAAGATCGAGAACAGCTCCGATTTCCTGAAAAACGAAGGGAAGAACTTTTTCTGTAAAAATAAAAACGGCTTTTCCTTTGTCAGAAGCTGCGTAAGAGCGCGCTGCCTTTTCTAAAAGGCGGCTCTCTTTTGTAGATAAACGGCCTAAAGTAGCGACCATCACCTCAGAAGAGATAAATAAAGAGCCCTCTTGCATATAGGAAATCGTCTCTTCAAAAGAAGAGAGATAAACCGGTTTTACCTTGGAGTATTCGAGGATTTTTCCGGCTAGGTATTTTCCCTCAAAAAGATCTTTTATAAAGATCGTATAAACAGATAGAAGATGCTCTTGAGAAGACTTCTGTAGATGGTTGAGAAAAGGAGCTACGCTAGTATATTGCAAAACAGCCTCGACATGCACTTTACAGATGTCACTATACAAAAAATTGCCTTCTCCTACCAGCTATTTATCAGCTCTTTTTATCTAGTTCATTTTAATTAAAAAATAAATATATAAATAAAAATATAATTTTATATTTTATTTATATATAATATTGAAAGGGAATATTTATACCGTATCATGAGTAACAAAGAGGCATTTTATCGATTACTATAGCTCCTGTAGCTGCGATCACTTCTGTAGGATTCTTGTGCCAAGAGCTCTTAGGATAAAGCGCATTGCATTGACAGAGAAAGCCAGGCCAGCTAAGGTAATTAAAGAGGGGGAAGCGTATGAGTAAACAGCAAAAAGACGGCGCGTCTACGCGTAAAACAGCACCTAAAGAGCCTAAAAAGGTGTTAACAGCAGAAGGCTGGAAAAGACGGTTTATGCGGGCTCAACGCAAACCTCCTGCGAAATCAACTCCTTAGCCAATGCTCTATAATCTGCAGCGCCATAACACGAGGGATCATACTGAATAATCGGCTTTACGTGTAAAGGAGCTTCAGCAAGTTTCACGTTTTCCCGAATAAACGTTTGGTAGAGCTTATCTTGAAAACGATTTCTGAGCTGTCCTAGCACCTCGTTCGAATGCTTTGTTCTCATATCGACTCTACAGGCTAAAATGCCGCCTAATTCTAAAGAGGGGTTGAGCCTTTCTTTGATCAACTGAATCGTTTTTAATAGCTGTAAAAGACCGTGAAGCGCCATCACATGGGTCTCTACAGGGACAAGGACCTCTTTTGCTAAGACAAAAGCATTGAGCACTAGCATCCCCAAAGTAGGCGGGCAATCGAGTAACACGTAATCCCAAGAGGCGCTTTGCATATTGGCAAATGCATGTTTTAGGTTATGCTCTGCATCTTTCTCTTGATATAAAGCTTTTTCCACTCCAGAAAGAAGAGGCGAGGATGAAATCAAATCGACATTTTTGATTTTTGTAGGCTGCACCGCTTGTTCTAAAGGAGCTCTTGCAGTCAAAACATCAAAAAAGAGCTTTCCTTGATCTTTTATCCCAAACCAAAGAGAGCTGGATCCTTGAGGATCTAAATCGATCAGGAGCACCCGTTTAGAAGACTCTGCAAGAGAGGCCGCTAGAGAAACCGCTGTAGTGGTTTTTCCCGATCCCCCTTTTTGATTCACAATGGCAATTTTTCTCATACACCTAGCCCTAAAAAATTATGTATATAATTTTTATGTTTATCCGACTAGAGTAAAAATAAATTGAGCCACAACAGCCCGATGAAACATCAGAAAAAAATCCTAGGAAAGCCGCCTTTTTTCCACGAGTCTTTCCTAGATTTTTAATGGTAAAATTTGCTTCAACAAAATGCACGATTTACCAAAGGCCATGTATGCAACTGCTCCAATAAACATTGAAGGGATATTAAGCGTTTATCGCAGGCATAGGAGATGATCAGGGGTTTGCTTTTGCAATAGCAAAAGCTCTTTTTGCAGAAGGCGCCACCATCTATTTAGGCTCATGGGCTCCTATCTACCAAATTTTCACCACTTCTTGGAATACGGGGAAATTCGATGCATCTAGAACTTACGAAGACGGCTCAATTTTGTCTTACGAAAAAGTTTATCCAATGGACGCTCTTTACGACACAATGCAAGATGTACCAGACGAGGTAAAAACGCATAAACGCTACCAAAAGCTCAATAACTACGCCATGAAAGAGCTGAGCGAAGAAGTAGAAAAAGACGCAGGTCCCATTGATATTTTAGTGCATTCTTTAGCAAATGCTCCTGAGGTAAAAAAACAGCTTTTAGAAACGTCTAGACAAGGTTATTTGCAGGCAATGAGCTCGTCTTCTTACTCGTTCATTAGCCTAGTGAACGCTTTTGGAGGAAAAATGGCTCCGCGCTCTTC
>CALBPE010000088.1 GCA_937899275.1 uncultured Chlamydiae bacterium | reverse complement strand
ATTGCCAGATATTGCCAGATATTGCCAGATATTGCCAGATATTGCCAGATATTGCCAGACCAAAGGATGTACATTTTTTTGATGGATTGTACAAGAAAAATTCTCTATAGATCAGCTCTAGTGAGTTGTATTTTTATCGCTTTCTTAGTACAACAGTAGTTATGGTTTTCGAAGTACTTACCTCTGCTCCCATTCTGTTTTTCCTTTTAGGCGTTTTTTCAAAAGCTATTAAATCTGATTTGGAAATCGCCCACCCTTTACCAAAGTTTTTTTCTCTTTATGTGCTTTCCGCCATCGGAATCCAAGGCGGAGTCCATTTGGTTAGATCTCCTTTAGAAAAGGGGTATGTAACTGTTTTCTTGGTCGCTATTATCGGATCTTTTGTAGCCGCTTCTTTAGCCTACTACGTTTTTAGAAGATCCACAAAAGAGTCAAATGCAATTGCTCTTGCTGCATCTTATGGATCGATTAGCGCGGTGACTTTTATCACAGGAGCCGCTCTTTTAGATAAACTGGGTATACCTTACGGACCTTATATGATCGCGGTTCTAGCTCTGATGGAGTCTCCTGCGATTTTAGCGGCGCTATTTTTCTACAGTAGGCATCGTGAAGATACGTCCACATCTTTAATACCTACCCTTTGTCATGCAGTAACAAACCACTCGGTGATGCTGCTTTTAGGCAGTTTTTTTATTGGGATGGCTTTATCCGAAGAGAGCTGGAATAAGATTTTTCCATTTTACGAGAGTCTTTTTCAAGGCATGTTGACGTTTTTTCTTCTCGATTTGGGGCTAGCTGTAGCAAAACGATTTGAAGATGTAAAAAAAGCGCCTTTAACCTTATTTATATCTGCAGTAGCCTTTCAAGTGAGTATGGCGTTTTTGGCGTTTTTCATCTCAAAGATATGTTCTTTTACACCGGGAGACACCTTTTTACTGATGTTACTTTTCGGAAGCGCTTCTTACATAGCAGCTCCTGCTGCTATGAGAACAACTGTTCCCGAAGCAAGCCCTAGTCTATATTTATCACTCGCTATGGGAGTGACTTTTCCCATCAACATACTGATCGGCATCCCGTTTTATCTTTGGGTGGTACAACATTATGGAGTGTAGATGACAGATATCGTTCGTTTAGAGATCCTCATTGATAAGCTTGCAGCCCATGAGGTTTTATACAAAATACGACCTTTTCCAAGTGTTACTTGCACGGTGCATGCACCTTCAGCATGTATATACAAGGGACATGCGATCACAAGTGCAGACCTGCCCGATGCAATCGCCTACCATAAAATGGTGGTGTTTATTCCTGAAGCGATCTATCCAGAGTTACAAAAAGCGTTAAAAAAGACGCTTCTTACTTACAATCCCCTCGTTTATGAATCCATTTGCCGGCGCCCTAACTGGCTTGCAAAACCTTAAGAGATCTTAACCGAGAAAAACTCTAAAAAAGAAAGCGCTTCCGGCAAAGATACTCTTACGCCTTGCAGGGTATTGACCGTGGGATCAATCCCATAGTTTTTTGCACCTCGAAGATCTGCCTTAGATAAATCTGCCCTATGAAATGCGCTTCCCTTCAAATCTACGCCCTGGAAGTTTGCTTCTACTAAAACCGTTTCATTAAAATAGCAGTCGTGGATTTTACTACTAGAAAAATCTACCCTTTTCATATCCAAATGAGAAAAGTTACATCCCATTAAGAAACAGTTTTTAAACTGCGGTGAAAACAGCTTCGTATTACATAGAAAAAAGGCACCTGCAACGATTTTACACTCTTCAAATAAGACATCATGAAAAACCGCTCCCTGCATATCGACTCTATCTAGCTGACATCCTTTAAAAGTGCAGGAAGAAAAGTGCGCCTTTCTGCAATTGGTCTCTTTTAAGGTAACATGAGAAAAACAGCAGGAAGAAAATTTTACATCGGAAAACACCTGATTTTGACAAGATTTCCCATCAAAATGCTTTTCTTCTTGCGCACAACTTTTTCTATCATCTGACTGCAAAATAGACCTACTTAAAACGTTAATCAAGCAACTAGTACATAAAGAAAAGGAGATTTATAATCCAGTACTATACTAGGCCCTACAACAGCAGTCTCATAACGCACTGTATTCTACACTAAAGCGGCTTTTTACTGCTTTTAGCGAGAGATTAGCTTCCTCGAGCATTAGTAAATAAGGCTGCTTAGCATCGCCTAGGTTTTTTGCATTTTCTTCAAGCTCTTGCATATCTTTTTTGATTTCTTGAGGATCCTTATGGCTGTTTTTTCTCAACGCGCTTACATCGCGATCATTTAGCCACTCTTCAATTAATGCTACTTCGCCAACAACTCCCGACAGCACTAGACAAACAAGACAAGATATGCGTTTAAGGCCAGATGCTCCTCCTCCAAACTTAAAACCTTACGAAAAGAGCAACAGACCTCGTACCCCTTCAACAACATCAAACCGTACCGCTGCTTTTTCGCAAGAAATACCCGAGGAACGTCGTAGAACGTCGCTACAGGAAACAGACCCTAGGGCACTTACAAGAGTGGAAGGAAAAACCAATAACTGCGTTTTGGATCCTAACGACTACAAAATGCCTCCTGTATACAATCTTGTACCCCATAGAAATTCTTATGAGCGCAACCTTCGTGAATTTAATCTTAGGCAGTTAGTTAGCTATCAGCAAGGTTTGATTCAAGGGCAGCAGGCTGATATCGGAGAGTTAAGCCGCGTAATAACAGAGCAACGGAAAGTGAACGCAACCTTTGAAAGGCGATTTGATGAACTAGGATCGGCAATGCAAGTTATAAAAGGCTTTTGCCTTTATATTATGAATGATGGAAAAAACGAAAAGAAAAAACTTGAGGAAAAAATAACTGAGCTTTCAACCGAAAAAGATACTGCTCTCAATCAGAGAGATACAGCAATTACTCAAAGAGACACAGTCACAGCTCAGAGAGA
>CALBPE010000087.1 GCA_937899275.1 uncultured Chlamydiae bacterium | reverse complement strand
CGTTCATTACCGCAATCGAAAATGGGATACCTTTTTTTTCGATTGCGGTAATGAACGCTTCGAGATCACCTGTAATTAAGCTGAGTTCTTTTAGCTGTTCTTTAGATAAAGGATCGCCTGTTGAAGAGCGCACATCGACGTCATCGATCGCAAGCTCTAGCAAGTAGCCATCCATCTCTTTTTCTGAGTGGATATAGCGGCTTTTTTTCTTTCTCGTCACACGGTATAAAGGAGGTCTTGCGATATACACAAAATGGTTTTCGATCAAGTCGGGCATATGGCGGTAGAAAAAGGTCAATAAAAGCGTCCGAATATGCGATCCATCAACGTCCGCATCTGTCATGATGATGATTTTATGGTAGCGGAGCTTGGATAAATTGAAGTTATCCTTGCCAATACCGCAGCCAAGAGCTGCGATGATTGTCCCTACTTCTGTATTTTGCAGCACTTTTTGTAGCCGCGCTTTTTCAACGTTTAGGATTTTACCTTTAATCGGTAGAATCGCCTGGTAGCGCCTATCTCTGCCCGATTTTGCCGATCCTCCAGCAGAGTCTCCCTCAACAATGTAGATTTCTGAAACGGCGGGGTCATTTTCTTGACAGTCTGTGAGTTTTCCTGGAAGGCGCGCATTATCTAAAGCGGTTTTTCTTAAGGTAAGCTCACGCGCTTTTTTTGCAGCTTCTCTTGCTTGCGCTGCGATCAACGCTTTTTCCACAATCGTTTTTGCAATAGCGGGATTTTCTTCTAAAAACATAGAAAGATTTTCGCCTGTAATCTGCTGCACAATCGAGGCTACATCGCTATTTCCCAAACGCTGTTTTGTCTGTCCTTCAAACTGGGGATTGGGAACTTTTACAGAAATCACTGCGGTTAATCCTTCCCGCATATCCTCGCCTGAAATAGAAACCTTGTCCGTTTTAAAATTATGGTTTTTGATGTAAGTATTTAAAGCCCTTGTAAGAGCGGTGGAAAAACCGGTTAGATGACTCCCCCCTTGCTTCGTAGCGATGTTGTTAACATACGTTAAGATATTTTCACTATACGCCTGGTTCCACTGCATCGCAGCTTCAAATTCTACTGGACCATCATGCCCTTCTTTTTTTGCTTCAAAGTAGATTGGCGTTTTAAATAAAGGCTCTTTTGTTTCATTCAAATAGGAAACAAAAGAGGAAAGCCCTCCATCAAAAGAAAAGGTTACAGGCTCTTTTTCTACATCCCTTTCATCGGTAAACTGAATGGAAATACCCCGATTCAAAAAGGCAAGTTCTCTGAAGCGTTTGAGCAGCGTATCGTAATCAAAAGACACGACAGAAAAAATCTCAGGATCAGGGGTAAAGGTAATTTTAGTTCCCCGTTTTTTAGTGGCTCCTTTTTTAACTAAAGGTTGGGTGATTTTACCACGGGAAAACTCGATGGTGTAAATCGTATCATCTCGGTAGACTTCTACTTGCAATTGCGTAGATAAAGCGTTGACACAAGAAACGCCTACGCCATGCAAACCGCCAGATACCTTGTAGGTGTCTTTATCAAACTTTCCACCCGCATGTAAGATAGTCATGACAACTTCTAAAGCGCTGACGTCTCTACCTTGTTTTTTTGACTGATCTTTATGCAGCTCTACGGGAATACCCCTTCCATTATCTTGCAGAGAAATCGATCCATCCTTATGGATAACCACCTGAATCTCTGAGCAAAAACCTGCCATCGCCTCGTCGATACAGTTATCAATGACTTCATATACGAGTTGGTGTAAACCTCTTGTATGCGTATCTCCAATATACATACCAGGTCTTTCTCGAACGGCTTGTAGCCCCTCTAACACAGTGATTGAATTTGCACTGTACTCTTTACGTTTTTCCATTGTCGTCATGCCTTCATCTCATAATGATTATCCAATGCGAAATTGGACTTGTTTGATTTTGTTATTTGAAAAAGAGCGGATTTCTTGCAAAATGCGCGCTTTTTCATGTGTGCATAAAAAGCTATATAAGGAATGGGTTTTTATGAGCACGGTTAACGTTCCCTTTTGGAAAGAAATCGGCTTTGTCATAGGAGCCATTTTTTCTCCAATGATAGCATACCAAGCGTTAAAAATCGCCTCTTTTTCCAGCGTCTTTTTTGGAGAAATCTTTACTAAAAATTCCTCTAATAAAGGGGAAATTTTTTTAATCGGAAACTTTGTTCCTTGGTAGTTTTTTGGCGTTCTTTTCATATGCTATGGATAATCTGTAGTTTATAGAAAAAAGCTCTCAGAATCAAAGAAAAAATAAAAGATGCAGTCCCCACGCGATAAAAAAGTAAATTGTCATGGAAATAAAATCGTTAAAAGCAGTGATAATCGGCCCTGAAGAAATCGCGGGATCGATCCCAATCCGAACAAAAAAGACGGGAGAAAACACCCCTAAAAATGTACCTGCAAAACACGCTCCTATCAATCCAGAGCCTACTACAAGAGCAATAGCAAATGGGCTAGGACCAAATCCTGTGCCGCATAAAAGCTCAAAAAAGAAAATAGAAAAACCACAAATCATCCCAAAGATCAAACCACTTAAAAGCCCTGAAAAAAGCTCCTTTACAAGCGATTCAAACCGGCTAGTAGAAGCAAAGCTACCTACCGCAAAACTGCGTACAAGCACCGTACTGCATTGAATACCAATATTACCAGAAAGACCGGTGACTAAAGGGACAAAAAAGAAAATGAACATAAACGCATCAGCAAAATGCTTGCCTGATGAAGACATCATAGCTACATTTAAAAACCCCGATAAAAGCGTAACAAAAAGCCAAGGTGAGCGGGCAGCAAATCGGGCAAATACCGTTTGGTCATCGCTTGGACTTTCCGCTGTACCTGCGATTTTAGCCATAGTCTCGTCCGCAAGCTCTTCCAAAGCCTCCACAATATCTTCTGCAGTAACCACACCGATAAGAAGCTCTTCTTCATCGACAACAGCCAAGGCTGGAATTTTGTAACGCTCCACAATATCGATTACTTCTTGACGAGTCGCATCTAAATGCACCTTGTGCAAAATCGGCTGCATCACCGTTTTTAATTCGGTGTTTTTTGGATTTACAATAAGAGCTCTCGGAGGAACGTAGCCTTGCAGATGACCAGAAACATCGACTAAAAAAATGCCTTTGGTAAAGTCGACTTCGGGATGATCCCGAATTTCTTCTGCCGCTTTTCCAATGGTTTCATGCATTTCAAAAGAAAAAAAGGCATCTGTCATCAACCTTCCAGCAGATCGCCTATCGCATTTGCGCATTTTAGTGATTGCAAGAGCTTTTTTCGGATGTAAAAGACGGATGATTTGGGAAAACAAATCTTCTGATACATCGTCTAAAACCCAAGTCGCCTCATCGGTAGGCATACTTGAAAAAAGTGCTTTCATTTCTTGTTCAGAAGCTTCTTCCATAACAGCTGCTCTTGTAGAGCGCTCTGCACTTGTCATAAAAGCAATTTTTGCATTTTGACTTGGCAAATGACTGTACAAAGAAAACCGAATAGCTGAAGGCAAATGAGAAGCGGAATAGGCAAGATCAACTGCGGAGTACGCTGAGGCAATTTTAGCGATATCGTGAAAATTGGCTTGAAGCGTCTTTTTATCAAACGAGTTTTCTAATTTTTTTCTCAATATCTCATCAACAGAAGAAGGCGTTTTTTCCTGAAGAGATAGCGCGCTTTGCTGCATAACCATATGTCCTATAATTACATGGAAAATGCTCCATGATCAGAAGATATCATAAGGATAGAGCGCATATAAGATAAAGGACGTTTTTGTGGAAAAATTATATTTCTAATAGCCATAATCTCTACGTAGATGCTACTATATTTTGTATGGATAAGCCAGAAAACATACGAAATATTGCAATCATTGCCCATATCGACCATGGGAAAACAACTTTACTAGACCAGCTTCTCAAACAAGCAAATGTGTTTCGAGAAACGGAAGCCATCCCAGAACGGGTGATGGACAGCTATGATCAAGAACGGGAAAGAGGGATCACCATCTTTGCCAAGCAAACATCTGTCCGCTACAAGGGATATAAAATCAACATTGTAGATACACCTGGACACGCCGACTTCTCTGGAGAAGTAGAGCGGGTACTGGGTATGGTCAATACGGTAATTCTTCTTGTAGACGCAAAAGAAGGTCCCATGCCGCAAACCCGCTTTGTGCTTTCTTGCGCTCTTAAAATGGGATTAAAGCCTATTGTCGCGTTGAATAAAATCGACCGTCCAAACGCAGATCCCGATAGAGTACTAGATCAAACCTTTGATCTTTTTGTCGAGTTAGGCGCCTCTGATGATCAGCTTGACTTCCCTTACATTTACGCTTCTGGTTTATCGGGATATGCCATCAAAAAAGTGGGAGATACCCCAAAAGACCTACAACCACTTTTTGACCTGATTATTGACGCATGCCCTAAGCCTCCAGGAAGTTTAGACCTTCCTTTTCTTATGCAAACAGCGACGATTACTTACGATTCATTCACAGGAAGAGGCGCTGCAGGACGCATTTTAGAAGGGGTAGTTAAAAAAGGCGATACCATCACAAAAATTGATCGGGACGGCAAAAAAACCGATCATAAAGTTACCAAGCTAGAAGGCTATATGGGCCTAGAAAAAATAGAAATTGAAGAAGCTGGTTGTGGTGATATCGCGATTGTATCTGGTATCGACAACGTAGATATCGGAGATACGCTAAGCGATCCAAATCACATCGTTGAACTGCCTCCTATTGCTATTAGCGAACCTACAGTATCGATTGATATTATGGTCAACACGAGCCCCTTTGCTGGCAAAGAGGGCTAGTATGAGACGATGAACAAAATTAAAGATAGGCTCATCAAGGAAAAAGAAGCGAATATCACCTTAAAAATTGAAGATATTGCAGGACGAGATGATGCGGTTCGCGTATGTGGAAAAGGCGAGCTGCACTTAGCTGTTCTACTAGAAACTCTACGAAGAGAAGGTTATGAATGCGCCATCTCCAAGCCCCAAGTCATTACAAAAGAAGAAAACGGAGTCACTCTAGAGCCTTTTGAAAAAGTTCATGTCGAAGTGCCAGAAAAACTCTCCGGCGGCATTATCGAAGATCTTTCCCGAAGAAAAGGGGAGATGCAAACATTAGAGACAACCGAAAACGGAATCACACTGATCACCTTTTTGATGCCGACCAGAGGCTTGATGGGCTACCGCTCTGAGTTCATCACAAAGACATCGGGCTTAGGGATCTTAACCTCGGTATTTTCCTGTTTCGCACCGAAAAAAGAGATTTCCAGAACGCGTCTTCGCGGCGTTCTGATTGCAAACGCTCCTGGCAAAGCCAATGGTTATGCTTGTTTCAACCTGCAAAATCGCGGTACGTTATTTGTTCAGCCTGGCGATGATGTGTATGAAGGGTCTATCGTCGGTGAGCATTCAAGAGATAATGACCTTGTTGTCAATATCGTAAAAGCAAAACAGCTGACCAACGTGCGCGCATCGGGAACAGATGAAAACATCTTACTTACCCCTCCACGGAAATTCATTTTAGAAGATGCGATCGATTATATCGAAGACGATGAGCTTCTAGAGATCACTCCAAAATCTTTGCGTATGCGTAAAAAATACCTCAAAGAACACGAAAGAAAGCGGAAATAATTCCTATATTTTTTCCTGTAAAAAAGGTAAAAAGGGATTTTTACTTTAAGCAGGACCGTTTTTTTGGAAGAGCCTAGCCGGCAAAATATTTGGGAAATGTTCAACGACATTTCCCCCACTTATGATAGGATCAATCAGATTCTTTCTTTCGGCCTCGATCGAAGATGCAGAAAGAAACTACTGCAACACCTTCCCTCTTCACCAAACCTCAGCCTTCTTGACATAGCTACAGGTACAGGTGATCAAATCTTCACCTTGATGGAAGGATCTACATCGATTAAAAAGGCTGTAGGCATCGATCCCGCTGAAAAAATGCTGGCGATCGCTGAAAAAAAACGCCGCCAAAAGCCGTATCACCCTAAAGTATCTTTTGTGACCGGCTCTTCTGACCTTCTCCCTTTTGAAGACAATAGCTTCGATGTAGTCAGCATCTCTTTTGGAATCCGCAATGTCCAAGATATAGAAAAAACGATCCATGAGGTAAAACGGGTACTAAGACCTGGAGGAAAACTACTCATCTTAGAATTTTCATTACCAAAAAAACCTGTGCGTACTGCCTACTTATGGTATTTGCGATATGTCCTACCAAAAATTGGAGGAGCTTTATCCAATAATTTGCCCGCTTACCGCTATCTTAACCAAACTATTGAGACCTTTCCTTCGGGAACAGCATTTTTACAAATACTCCAAACATACGGACTGAGCAAAGTAAAGGCCCGTCCCTTACTTTTTGGTTCACTGCATATCTACGAAGCATGGATCTAATCGATTGGTTAAAAAGCTCCTCTCTTTACCCCAAGCTCTATTGGCAAGCAAGGGGCGTAAAAACCGCGACAGCTGCTTTAGGAGTAGGCGATCATTACCCATTTTATATTGCCCCTTTTTCTCCCTATCAAGAGGCAATTTGGCAAGAGTTCCCTCAAAAAACCGTTCTATCTTTTCAAGAGGTGCGCTTTGCAGAAACTACAGCTATTCCTTGGAAAAACCCTTATGAAATAGAAAAAGTATCCCTTAGTCCCTCTTATCCAGAATGGAAAATAGCGGTAGAAAAAGCAAAGCTGGCTTTTCAAAAAAAACGATTTCAAAAAGTGGTGCTCACAAGAAAAGTATCGATCACGCTGAAACGCTCTATTGATCCTTGGGCAATGTTCCGATCATATATAGGAGAAAAGGGGGCGTACACCTTTTGCTTTTCTCCTTGTAAACAGTCCCTATTTTTCGGCTCTAGCCCCGAAAGGCTATTAAAACAAGAGGGCAACAATCTATATACGGAAGCTCTTGCAGGCACAAGGCCCTATGATGCAAGATATGAGCTCATGGAAAACAAAAAAGAGCTGCAAGAATTTGCCATTGTGGAAAAAAAAGTCTTACAAGAGATCAAACGTTTTTGTTTTCCCGTTGTTGCATCGAAAAAACAGATCAAAATTAGCCGCAATATCGCCCATCTACACCGCTATTTTCAAGGTACATTACTTCCAGGAAAATCCATCGATTTATTGATTGACTCTCTTCATCCTACTCCTGCAATTTTAGGAGATAGCTCCACCTACTGTCAGGAATTTTTAGCAAAGTACGCAGCTTTTGATCGGGGGCTTTACTGCGGGCTTATCGGGCCAAAAACCCCTTCCTATACTGACCTTTGCGTAGCGATACGCTCTCTTCTTATCGAACAAAATACCATCCATCTGTTTTCTGGAGCAGGTATTGTAAGAGAATCTGATCCAGAAAAAGAATGGAACGAGCTAAATGAAAAACTCGAGCCCTACCTAAAAAAGCTATGTCTTACTCTATAAAAAATGCACATATACTCATCGACGCTCTTGCAAAAAGCGGCGTAGCGCTTTTTTGCATCGCTCCAGGATCGAGAAGTACAGCGCTTACCATCGCCGCTGCTAAGCGCTCTACATGTGTACATTTTGATGAAAGAGCTCTGGGGTTTTATGCACAAGGCCACGCAAAAGCTACAAAAAAACCTACCGCGATTATTGTCACTTCAGGAACAGCTGTAGGCAACCTACTGCCGTCAATTATGGAAGCAAAAGAAAATAGCGCGCCTGTATTGATTTTAAGTGCAGACCGCCCTTTGGAGCTACTCCATGCAGGACAAAATCAAACCACAACGCAAACCTCGATATTTTCTCCATTTGTCTGCTGGCAAACAGCTCTTTTTTTATCCGACCCAGGGCTAAAAAAAGCGACCATCGATTCGATTGCAGCCTATAGCATATGGCGGCTACAAAAAGGTCCTATCCACCTCAATTTACTATTAAGAGAGCCGTTTTCTGGGGCTTTTTCTCAGGAAAAAAACGACTTGAAGGCTATACCTAGCTATACTACGCCGCAAATCAAAAAAGTGGCTATAGATATACCTCCTTGCAAAGGAGACACCTGGATTTTAGTAGGAGAAAATCAACAGGATCTTTCTTGTGTAGGTGCGTTATCGACAAAATACTCCTGGCCTATTTTTTGCGATCCTTTAAGCAATATAGACCATCCGCTTGCTCATAGATCATTTGAACTATGGATCGATCAAGTGGAAAAAAGACCAAAAAATATCCTACATTTTGGGGGAAGGTTTGTGGGTAAACACCTTTTTGAGTGGCTACAAAAAAAACCTCCTCCGTTTTACGGATACGTCCATGAAGATGAAAACTGCTTTGATCCTTTTCGATTAATTACGCACCGCTTTTGTATGCCCCCCGCTCTATTTTGTCCCCATGTGAAAGGAGATAAAGGACCTGATCTATCCTCTTTTACATCCTTTAAAAAACCGCTCTCTTTACAAGAGCGCTACCTACAAACACTAGGAGCTCTTCTTCCCGATCAATGGGGCATTTTTTGGGGTAATAGCACGGTGATTCGGGATGCGGCAAATGCCTTTTACTCCCCTTTTCAGCCTCCTTCATTTGGTAACCGGGGCGTTTCTGGAATTGATGGCAACATCGCTTCTATATGCGGCATAGCAAAAGGAAAAAACAGACCTTTTGTAGGGGTAATTGGAGACCTAGCATTTTTACACGACAGCAACTCTTGTAGCTTAATCAAAAACTCGGCATTGCCTATTTTGCTCATCGTATTGAACAACCAAGGAGGTGAGATTTTTCGCCGCTTACCCATAGAAGAAAGCTCTGAAAACATCGACCGTTTTTTTGTAACAAAACACGCTTTTTCCTTTGAAGGTATTGCCAAATCTTTTCAAATCCCCTACGCCAGGGTCCAATCGATCGATATGTTTTCTAAATCTATGAAAAAAATCTTTAATATGAAAAAATCAGCTTTGGTAGAAGTTACGTTAACGTAAGGAGCGCAAAATGAGCTGGATCGCATCGGGCAGCTACGTAGATATCTTGTATGAGAAAAAACCTGGTATCGCCAAAATCACCATCAACCGCCCCGAGGTAAGAAACGCTTTTCGTCCATTAACCGTAGAAGAAATGCTTGTCGCTTTACAAGATGCGGCAGATGATGATGCAATCGGCGTTGTGATTTTCACAGGGAAAGGAGATAGCGCTTTTTGCTCTGGTGGCGATCAAAAAATCAGAGGAACAAGCGGATACAAAGATGGCAGTGGAAAAGACCGGCTCAACGTTTTATCTCTGCAAAGAGCGATTAGAAGGTGTCCCAAACCGGTTATTGCTATGGTGAATGGATACGCCATTGGAGGCGGGCATGTTTTGCATATTGTTTGCGATTTAACCATCGCCTCTTCAAACGCCCGATTTGGACAGACAGGGCCCAAAGTAGGCTCTTTTGATGGAGGCTTTGGAGCATCTTACCTAGCCCGGATTGTGGGGCAGAAAAAAGCGCGAGAAATCTGGTTTTTATGCAAGCAATATAGCGCGGAAAAAGCGCTTGCCATGGGACTTGTAAATATTGTGGTGCCCTTAGAAGAGCTGGAGAAAACCACCTTAGAAATTGCGCAGCAACTGTTGGAGCGCTCGCCGCGCGCTCTTGCATGCATTAAAGCAGCTCTTAATGCAGACTGCGATGGTCAAGCAGGCCTGCAAGAGCTTGCAGGCCTTGCCACAAGCATGTATTATGAAACTGCTGAAGCGCAAGAAGGAAGAAATGCATTTAACGAAAAACGCTCTCCTAACTTCGCAGCTTTTACAAAAAGAGACTAGCGCATGGTAAAGATGCGCGCTTGGCTGCAAGCGATCCGCTTACCTACTTTAGCAGCAGGGATTAGCCCTTTACTAATTAGCCTTTTTCTCACATTGAAAGAAGGCGGATCGGTTACCTTTCTTTTTTTTTTACTCCTCGCTTTTACCCTTTGCATCCAGATAGGCACGAATATCTCCAATGACTATTTCGATTTTATAAAAGGCGCTGATACAACAGATAGGGTAGGGCCTGTACGCGTTTGTCAAAAAGGTCTACTTTCATTAGAAGAAGTGCGCATGGGTTTTTTCACCGCTTTTTTCACCGCTTTTTGTATTGCATTTTTTCTTAGCTGGAGCGTAGGTGTTTGGCTCCTTGCCTTAGGTGTAGTATCGATTATTCTAGGTCTTGCTTACACAGCAGGCCCCTACCCCCTTGGGTATTTAGGGCTAAGCGAGTTATTTGTTCTCCTATTTTTTGGACCAATTGCTGTGGGAGTAGCGTTTTTTTTACAGACAAAGATCGTAAAAATATCTCCTTTTATTATTGGAATAGGACCAGGTCTTATCTCCTGCGCTCTTCTTGTCATCAATAACCTTCGCGATCAAAAACAAGATAAAAAAGCTAAGAAAAACACCTTAGTCGTCCGTTTTGGAACGCTTTTTGGCTTTTTTGAATATAGCCTATGCATCTTATGTCCTTGCGGCATTGCGGCGTATTATTTCCCAGGATGGACTATAGCTTTTACCCTGCTTTTTATAGCGGCTCTTTTCTTAATTCAAGGGCTGATCCGCTCTACTTTATCGTATAGACAGCTTTTACCTTACACCTGCTATTTTTTATGGATATATACAGCGCTCATTGGAGACGCAATTTTACGCAGCTAAAAAAAATGACTTGTTATGATCGAGCTCTCGCTATTCCCCTATGGGGAATATCCAGAAGAAAGGGCTGCATTATACAGTACCAAACAAGAAAAGCAGAAATTGCCCCTTTTCCTTCAAGAAGCAAAGAAACGCTGCAAGATGCACTTTTTGCTCTAAGCCAGTGGGACCTTTCCCTACCTTCTGTAGCTTTTGCAGTCGAAAGCTTGACTTTACCTAAAGCGCCAAAAAAACGCTCTTATGAAAAAGAATCCGCTCTTATTTTAGATACGGACTCTCTACCTAATTTCCCCTTACAAAAATACGTTAAAATCAAAATAGGAGGCGATCCTATACACGATGCCTGCCGGATTGTCAGGCTAAAAAACCGCTACCCAGACAGGGTCTTTCAGCTAGATGCAAACCGGAAGTGGGATCTAAAAAAAGCCGCTCTTTTTCTAAAAAACTGCCCAAAAGAATACTTTTGGTATATAGAAGAGCCGGCCTTTTCTTTTGAAGAGCTCCTGCAAATGGCGGAGCATCTACCCCTTCCTATTGCGGTTGATGAGTCTTTATATGAACAGCCTATAGAAAAAATCATCCAACTACCCTCTTTGAAGGCGGTTGTCGTCAAGCCCAGTTTATACGGAGGCTTTAGTCACATAAAAAAGCTGCAAAAGCAACTACCCTCTAAAGTAGAGCTGATTCTCAGCAGCCTTTTAGAGTCTCAAGTAGGTCTCGACTGCATTGAAGATACCCACTTTGCGCTCGGTTTACATACTCCTTTAGGCGTAGGAACAAAAAGGTTTTTTGCATGATCGAGATTGTAGAAAAAGCGCTAACTAGGTTTTCTAAACGGATATTTTTGCAAGAAAAGCTAGCTAGCTACACATATTCTCAGCTTGCAGATGCTGTTTTAACCATCAGAAAAAACCTTGCGCAACTCGGTATAAAAAAAGAAGAAGTTCTAGCAACTTTTCCTACTCCTGATTTCCATACAATGGCTTTTTTACTCGCCTGCCTTTTTGAAAATATCCCCCTCGTTCTGATCAACAAATATTTGCCCCCCTTTTTTCTAGAGAATAAGCTAGAAATGCTTCCGATAAAGTACGCCGTTGGAGGAAAGCTGCTTTCCTACCCCTCGCTTGCATTGACAGATCTTACCGCTTCTTCTACTGCGAAAAAAACGCTACTTTGTAAGCGCCCAGACCTAGAAAGACCCTATACGATTTTGTTTACTTCAGGGACAACAAGTCAGCCAAAACTTGCCGCATTAAGTGGAGAAAACCATCTTTATAGCGCTATAGCTTTTCAAGATAGCGCGCCTATTACACCTGATGATGTATGGGCGCTTTCCATGCCGTTATACCATGTAGCTGGTTTAGGTATTTTATTTCGATGTCTACTACATGGCGCAGCAATCTACCTACCGACAAAAGGGGCTTTTTTACCCGATGATATCACCCATATATCCTTGGTAGAAACAACAGTAAAAAGGCTCATTAAAAACCCACTTCCCGAAAAACTCTCTTTTGCTCTTATTGGAGGGGGACCTATTTCTCAAGAGATGATCGGTCTTTGTAAGGCGCATCATATCCCCGCCCACTTCACCTACGGCTTAACAGAGATGAGCTCTCATGTATCGATCAAAGCCTTAGATGACAAAGGGAAAGTTTCTTCATTTGGTCGACCCCACCGCTATGCGGAATACCGCATCAAAAACAGGCTGCTTTACCTAAGGGGAAAAACCCGTTTTTTAGGCTACTACGAATCTGGATCCCTTCAGAAAATTCCCCGAAAAGATTGGTTTTGCACAGGCGATCTAGCTAGGATACAAAAAGAAGAGCTTGCCATTATTGGTCGAAAAGATAGGCTATTTATTTCTGGAGGAGAAAATATTCAGCCTGAAGAAATAGAAAATGCGCTAATGCAAATCCCAGGCATGATCTCAGCAAAAGTTATACCAAAGCCTGATCTAGAGTACGGTATGAGACCTATTGCCATTTTGGATATGAAGCCGCGCATGGATACAAAAACCTTGCAAAAGGCGCTCAAAAAAATGCTTCCCCCGTATAAAATTCCTCAAAAAATTTTGTATGAAGGATCTGAAATTTCTACTTTACAAGGAAAATTTTTTTAAGGTACATTCGTAATAAATCGGTTTGTGGAAAATGCGTTTTCTATCCTATAATCGATATATTATAGAGAGTAAAATAGATAAAATTTTACGTACTATTTAGGTGCCATGATCGAAAATACATCTCCCTGTTTTTATCCCTCATACAATCACCCATCTACCTTTTCTTTCCGCAGCCAAGCCTTTGCAAAAAATCGGCTCCGCTCCGCAAAAAATAGTTTAGATAAAAAAAACCTTGCCACCTCTCAAGAATCTTCCGCGACTTTTTGGTATGAAAAAGCCCTTCTTTTGTATGAGAAAGGGATAAAAAACCAGCAAATATCTTTTTTACGACTAGCAAATAAATCCTTTAAACAAGCTGTCTTACTAGATCCCACCTTTGTAGAAGCCTTCTTTTTTTGGGGTAGCCTGCTCGTTGATTTAGCTGAAAAAACAGGAGAAGCGCATTACATCAACTCAGCTTATGAAAAATACCTTCGAGCAAAAGATTTAGCTCACGACGTAAGCGCTGCATTTCTAGCAGCTCTTTATGCAGATTTAGGAAGCGTTGAGACGCTTTTAGCAGAAAAATCGGGTGAAGCTATCGATATCCGTTCTGCTATCCACTCTTTTCGCTTGTCTCTTCGCTACCAAAACAATCCTAGCGCTCCTTTTTGGAACGCTTTTGGTAAAGCATATTACCAAATGGGATTGTTTATTCAGGATAACCGCTACTACCTGCAAGCTATTGGCCATTTAGAAAAAGCGGTGCAATTACAACCCCATTTTTATCCTGCCTGGCTAACCATGGCATTTGCTTATAAAGAGCTTTATATCAACACAGCTTCTGAAGAATACGCGAAAAAAGCCAGCGCATGTTATCAAAAATCCTGCGCTTATGACGATTTAAACGAAGAAGTCTGGCTAGAATGGGCGCATATCCTCCACGAATCGGGTAAAGCAAGCCTCGATCCAAAAAAAATCCGCCTTGCCATAGAAAAATGCGTGAAAGCGCACAGCCTAACTCCTAACGATCCTAGAATCATCGCTCAATGGGTCGAGAGCTTATCGCTTTTAGGAACGCTTTCTTCTAGACATGATCTACTCCTTGAAGCAGAGCATAAAATCCTAAAAGCAACGACTAGGTTTCCTGAAGTGGCCGACCTTTGGTACGCCTACGCTATTTGTTTGGGATCACAAGCAGAGTACTACGAAGACCCTGCCTTTTACGATTTTGCTATTGAAAAAATCCAAGAAGGCCTTTCTATCGACTCTTCTATTGCTGAGCTTTGGCATATACTCGCAGTTTATCACAATAAACTAGGCGTACATTTTTCCGATCAAAAACTGCTGCAACTTGCCGATAAATTTTTTGTAAAAACCCTCGATTTAAAGCCTTCTTGTCCCGTTATTTTATTTGACCGCGCGCATAACCAGTACGCTCTTGCAGAGCTATTAGAAAGCGCATCTTACGCAAAAACTGCCTGCGAGCAGTTAGAAGAGCTTTTCCAAACGCAGAAAAAAGCGCTTTTACACCATCCAGAATGGTTATTTTATTACGGCTCTTGCCTCTATCTACTTGGAGATATCTCCGCTAATGAAGGATTTTTGATGCGCAGCATCGAAGTGCTTTGGCAAGTTCTTCTCATCGAGCCAGAATACCCAGAGATTCATCAAAAAATTGCGAACTGTTTTTCCGGATTAGCTGATTTTTCTTACAGCAGCTCTCTTTATGAAAAAGCTTTTTACTACTTCCAAATGGCAGCATCGCAAGATCCAGAAAACCAAGATGTCTGGTTAGAATGGGGGCTTAGCTTAATCCACTCTGCTCACCAAAGCTACACCGCAGAAAAAACGGAGAAGCTGTATACCGAAGCGGAGAAAAAAATCCGAAAAGCAGGTGAACTTGGCTGTGAACACGCCTACTACCATCTTGCCTGTCTTCATTCACTGAGAAATGAGTTTTCCCAAGCGATGCACCTTTTAGAAATGGCAAAAGATAGAGACTGCCTTCCTCCCACTGTAGAAATCATGAGCGATGATTGGTTAGAAGGACTCCGTAAAACCTCTGGATTTTCTCAGTTTCTTTCTAAGCTCATCCAAAAAGAGCAGATGCAAGATCTCCATTAATGTTCGACAGCTCTTTTCCGTTTTGACCAAATACCCTTACAGGCTCATAACGATTCATCCTACACTATCTAAAAATACCTCTACGCAATAATCTCCCTTATTATCATCAAAAATTTCACTCCGCTGAATATTTCGTTTTATTTATAGACATTTAGTCACTACCTAATACAAAATATTCATCTTAATAATTTTATTCATGGAGATATAATGACGAATAGTATTCGGCCAGAAGATGTAAAAGTACAACATATGACCCCCGAAACTCATCCAGAAAACTATTATGGAGGTAAAGAGGGACAAGATTGGTTTACAACTGCAAGAGAGCAGCTGATATCACGCATGGTACCGCTGTTCCAATGCGAACCAAAAACAACTGATACAGTTACTGCTGTTCTAAACATGCTTGCAATGGGAAGGCAGGTAGTAGCCAAGAATTCGAAAACTAGAAATGCAGACCTATTTGGAAAGAAAAGAGATATTTTTCCTACAGAGACACCACTAGTGGGTCAATACGCAAAACACAATCCAGCATTAGAAAAAGTTCTTGCAAAGGCAAGTGAGGCCGCCAAACCCATACAAACAATAAACCGCTTAGGTCTCAGAGAAAAAATCAGTGTGAAAGTTCTTCCACCAGGATGTTTCAAGAAAGCCGAGGAAATCGTGGGAAATATGCAGCCCAGTGAAACTATAGACTCAACAAAAGCTGCCGCAATGAAGTTCATGAGGAGAGTAAACCCCCAAAAAGCTGTAGAGTTCCAGAGAGCAACGAAGGCTATGCTAGGCACAGACCCCCGCGATCATGAAAAATGCAAACAAGCAAGGGAGTCAGTAAGAACTATTATACAAGATGTGCTAGACGAATTACCCAAAGATCTCAGCAAAACAAAAGAATACGAAAAAGCAAAGCAGCTCATGCCAGCTTTAGACCCCGGAGCGCATACAAAAATGCTCGCAGATCACTTGGAACAGTTGTACAAGAAGGGCGGGAAGGACAGGCAAAATTACTTAAAAGCGGTTGAGGCGATGTCACTGTTAAACCATCGCAATGCTTTAACTGGATACATTCCAGTAAGAAGGGAATACTTTTTTGCGCAAGAATGCAAAGGCGAGGGTCGTTTAATCGTAACAAAACGATTCGAAATCCAACAAAAGTTGTACGCGCTTGGGCGCTACATACTTTCTACATGTCCGCATTGCCATACCTCGAAAGCGGAAAATCACCGCTATGTCGTGATTTGGCACCAAGACTACCATTCTATTCCAGCTACGATGCAAAAGGTAAAAGAGCTTGTAGTAGAAGTCTTGAAAATGCACTCAGATAATAAGGCAGAGATTGTCAAGAAGATCGCTTTGATCACCTACCTAATTATTCATGCAATGCCTTATGAAAGAGGAAGTGGAGCTGTTGCCAAATGGCTTGAACAAATTTTATACAAGTATCACGGTATAGAAATAACGTATAAGTCGGATCGAAACCACTCAATCGAGCCTTATCTATATCTTGGATTTGACGAATATTTCTCAGAATATTGGAAAAATATTCTCAAATTACCAGAAGAGATTGCATCAAAAATATCTTTAAAAGATGATGAAAAAAGCAGTCCGCCGAAAGAAAAAAACTAATCCTACTTTTCTTCGATTAAGCGCCTATCTAGTATTGCTAGTGCTGTCCATGGAAAGAGATCGGCTAGCTGCTAGATGGGCGTTTTCCTTTTATTCAATAGTCTGATAAATTGGATCATAATCTCACTTACAAAACGGTGCATTTTTCATGGATAGACGCCATTTCCTTTTTTTTCTTTGCATACTCAGCACAACCCTTCTTATTAACCAGTATTTTTCTCCCAGCGTAGATAGCCTAGAAAAAGAGCATCAAAAGCGGCTTTTACAAGTAGAGCTTAGAGAAAAGGAAAAAACGGCGCCTATTGCTTTTTCTGATCTACCTTTCACTAAGGTATTAAGTAAAAAACAAGAAGAAAAACCGTTTTTTGCAGTAGATATAGGAGGATGTCTTTTGACTCTTGCCCATAAACCCCATATGCCAAAAGAAGTGCTATCTAATGGTAAAGCGTTAGAAATTGCTTTTTCTAATCCTACAATTGAGCCGGTAGTCTATAGAGCAAAAAATGCATTTTTACCGATAAAAAAATACGCCCCTTCTAGCTCTACTTTATACTTAGCAGTAGACCAAGGCGAAAAAGCCCCGGAAATTGCATTTGCATCCCAGGAAAAAGATGCTCTTATCACAAGTAGAAAAGTAGAAAAAGACGCCTTAGCATTTGATGAACAAAAACGCCTTGTGGGGGTATATGACGCCTCGACACATACGATCCGTTCATTTGATGCTTACTTTAGACTAGCTAATTTCATCGAAGTGGAAGACGCCCCTAAAGAAAACTATTATGTACTCGAAAACCCTTACCAAATGCTGGTTTTTTCGTCTAAAGGAGGCGCTTTAGCAGAAATCAACCTTCCTTTTGAAAGCAAAGAAAACTCTAATAGCGTAATCAAAAAATTAGAGATCGATCGGAAAATGGAAAAAAACCATCCAGATAATGACCGCTTTCCTAGTCAAAGTTATTTGTCTGTAGATGGCGGAAAAACAGTAGAAAATGCTCCTTTACTTGGAGGATACTATCCCTTACTTCGAAGAGATGTATACAAACAAAACGGACAAAAAGTTGATCTTCTCAGTCCTAATTATTACTGCTCTACCATCACTGGTGATGGAGCAGAAAACGCTACCTATCAAGTCACACGTTTTGAAGAAAACCTGATTGAATTTCAGCTGGTACAATCTAGAAGAACCATTACAAAACGTTACCGCTTTCCAGAAAATCCAGAAAAATTTCCCTATGTGTTTTTCTTAGATATTGAGATTACAGGTGATACAACAGGTCTTTTTCTGCAATCAGGTATTCCAGAGGTGGAGCTGATTTCTGGCTATTTTTCTCCTGAGCTCAAATACCTTTTAGAGCGGGGAACAAGAGCTAAGGTAGAAAAACTTTCCCTACCTTCGGCATCAAATCCCACCACACCAAACGTGCAAGATATTGAAAACAGCTGGGTTGTCAATTCCAACGGCTTTTTAGGTGTCATCCTCAATCCATTAGATACAGTTTCTTCTGAGATACAAACAGCTGCTATTCCAGGGTCAAAAGCGCCGACTCGTTTATCTTTGATCGATGCAAAATACAATATGTATCCGGCAAAAAATTACCCCGGTTACTTAATGTCTTTACCTATTTCCCCAAAAAGCGCTTCATCCTACCGGATCTTTGCAGGACCTTTTGCAAATCATGTGCTGCAAACTATAGATCAAAATACTGTACAATCAGGAAAAAAAGATCCTTACTACACAAAAGCGCGTAGTTTTCACGGATGGTTTTCGTTTATCTCTGCGCCATTTGCCCAGTTTTTATTTGTCCTTATGGGTTTTTTCCATAAAGTAACGCATTCTTGGGGCCTTTCCATTATCTTACTAACCCTTACTGTACGTGTACTTTTATATCCTTTGAATGCTTGGTCATTGAAGTCGCAAAAAAGGATGAGAGAAATCAACCCCGAGATTAAAAAACTGCAAGAGCGTTATAAAAAAGATCCGCAAAAAATGCAGATGGAAATGCTTAAGCTCTACAAAGAAAAAGGGGCCAATCCCTTTATGGGCTGCTTTCCTGTGTTTATTCAGCTGCCTTTTTTAATCGGTATGTTTGATCTACTTAAATCCACCTTTGCGCTCCGAGGAGCTGTTTTTATCCCTGGATGGATCAATAATTTAGCTGCTCCCGATGTGGTTTTCAGCTGGAATTACCCCCTATTTTTTATTGGCAACAGCCTGCATATTTTGCCGTTTTTTCTAGGATTTGCGATGTTTTTACAGCAAAAGCTAAGCGCGCAGATGACTGGATCAAAAGATATGCCGATGACAGAGCAGCAAAAACAACAGCAATCTATGGGAAATATCATGCTTGTGATGTTTACATTGTTTTTCTACCATGCGCCTTCTGGATTAAACATCTACTGGCTATTTTCTACTCTTTTCGGTTTAGGACAGCAGTATTTAACCGATCGATTAGCAAGATCTGCTGCGCCGAAAATAACAAAATAGGTTGCCATGAAGCTTTGGGAAGATTTCTTAGCGAAACAAGATGAGGTCCTTGGTAAAAAAAATGTGGATCTATGGCTAAGATCTCTTCGAGTAATCCGCTTTGATGCAAGAAATATCTATTTAGAAGCAAAAGATGCATTTCATGCGAATTGGTTCAAAGAACACATCACCGATCAAGCAAAAAGACTCACAACACCTAGCGGAAAACCCTTAAGACTTCACGTCAACGTAGCTGCTACTACGCCGAAGAAAAAACCTATAAGAAAAGATTATGTCTTTCATCCCGATCCGTTAATCAAGGTGCATACGTTTTCCTCATTTCATGTAAGCAAAGAAAACGCACTTGTGTATGAATTACTACAAAATATCCACTCGCTATCGTTTAATCCGGTCTTTCTTTATGGTCCAAGGGGTTGCGGTAAAACGCATTTGTTGATGAGCTTAGCAAAAAAGCTTTCTTCCTTATCTTTACAAACATTTTATATCAAAGCAGAAACCTTTACGAGCCATGTGGTAGGCGCAATTCAATTTGGTACCATGCAAAATTTTCGTCAAACCTACCGCAGCGTCGATGTCCTTATACTTGATAATATCCATGTCCTTGCAGGGAAAAATGCAACGCAAGAAGAGCTTTTTCATACCTTCAATGAGCTGCATACACAGGGAAAAAAAATTGTGATCGGCTCTTCTTACGCCCCTCAAGAATTTAAGGGAATTGAGCCGCGTTTGATTTCCCGATTTGAATGGGGCATCTCTCTGCCTATTGAAACTCCTCGTAAAGAAGATATAGAAAAGGTGTTACAAAAAAAAGCAAAAGCGCTGCATTTTCCAATCACCAAAAAGCAGCTGCGTTTTTGTTTACAATCCTTTCGCTCATTAGATGCGATCTATAAAGCATTTGACGCTTTAGTCATCCGAAATCCTTCGAAAGATACTCCGTTAGAAATCGCTCTACAAGATCTTTTACAAGAAGAGATAAAAAAAACAATCACTTTAGAGGCGATCCTTGAAGAGGTAGCCAAAGAATGGGACGTATCTTCAGGAGCTATTACAGGAAAGTCACAAGAAAAAGAAATTTCTTATGCGAGAAAAGTAGCGATGTATTTATGTAGAAAAGAGCTATATATGCCCTTTACTAGTATTGGAAGGGCTTTTAATCGGGATCATTCCACTGTTATGAGCGCTGTGAAATTCATCGAAAAAAGCCCGCCTTCTGTAGTGCAGAAAATACAAATCAAGCTAAGAAAGCCCGACTAGATTTTGATGAATTTCTCATCACCTGGTTTCTGCAAATTGTCTTTGATCTGAGGAGGCATAGGTAGTTCAAACGGCTCTGGCTCTTGACCATCGCAGATTTTCTTTACAATCTCTCTCCACTTTTCTACTGTTTCTACGAATAGAGGCGCAAATCTACGCAAAGCATTTTCGTCAACACCAAGACCCATATCGATAACGCAGTGCATCAAAATGAGCTCTTCTTTGACAGCAACACCTACGCCGCCGCCAGCCATTTGACCGCCTAGCATAGAGCCTTCTAATAGTTTTTCGTAAAGCTTGAGTTTGATTTTTGGATCTTGAGGAAGGCCATCGATAATCGGAGAATATAAATACAATCGATCAGAGTTAGGCTCATAGGTAATATGTAAGGAAAAAACGTTATCAATACCTAATATACAGGTATGGTTTTCGTCAAAATCTAAGCCTTCAAGATTCAGTTCCTTACCAAAAGCGATCAAATTCGCTTTTGCGTTTTCATAAGACATGGATGCCTCCTTATCGATTATTCATGTGTTAACATTAAGAGAGTTTCATAAATTCGAATTTCTAAGCTAGCAAAATACCTACCCATTGGAATTTTTTCGCAGCTCTTCTCATCAAATGGATGAAAAATCCTATATTCTATTCTACTTGATTTTGGCTGTTTCTTTCAATCATTCATCAATCGATCTTAAGAAGTGTGCATTTTTCAGGAGATGTTTGGCGAAAACCTCCGATTGCTTAAAAAAAGCTGCGAGGCATTTGTCTAGGTATTTCTTGCGAAAATTACGTTAAAACCGCCTAGGAGGAAAAAAATCCTACGCAATAAAAGGGTTTATAAACTGCGAAAAAAAAAAATTTAGCTTAAAATGAGGTTTTTAGAATTTTCGTTTTGGAGGCCTCAATGAACCGTTTTTACCCTTTGCTCGCAATCATCTTTTTATTTGCCTCTTGTACGAATGATTATTCTGAAGAGTTTACCAAATACTATGAAGACGGTAGAGCAAAACCGAATGTGGTCATTGCGCCGATTATGGATACTTCATCAAACACCGACCTTCCTTGGAGCCTTTCAGAAGAGTTTTTACAAAAAATTCTATCAAAAGTAGCGGTTCGCTCCACTTTGTATGTCAATAAAGATGAAGAAATCAATCAAATCCCCTCATCGGAAAATCCTTTTGGATCAGATATTTCCTGGGTAAAAGAAGAATATGCACCTCATGAATTTGTCGTCTTTTTAGAAATTGCTCAGCATGAAATCGTCAAACAAAAACCGCATAAAGCAAGTAGCCCTTCCAATCTACAGATGGCTGTTCGGATCAGAATCATCGATATCCGCGGCGCGGCACCAAAAGTTGTGTTACAAGAACTTGTAAAAGACTCCTATTATATTAACAAAAACGTTTTGCATACCGATTATAACGAAGTGATTTGGGGATCTGATCGCTACCGAAGAACGCCCATGCATAGCGCTCATGAAAGAATTATAAAAGAAATCACCGCCCGTTTGAACGACTATATTCTTCTTGCAAAAAGTCGTTTTCACGGCTAAGAAATGGTAGCTGTCTCATCGGTGTATTTTGTTGTTGCCTCGTTTTTACTGGGATGCGTGTTTGTATTAGGCGCGTATTTCCCAGGGCATTTCACACTTATTGAAGAAGAAAAGCCTCCTGCGCGCTTTTTTGATGTGTTAGTCGGCTTTTTCTTTTACATGGGTTTTCCGATCTTTGTGTTACCCCTGTTTAAACCTTCTTTTCTTATGGGAAGTGCATCAGACCGGATCTTGTACATCTCCTTGATCCAGTTAATCCACCTTGGACTAACAGGCATATTTTTACTGTTGTACCTTAGAGTATTTAACGCCCTTTTTCTTGATTACCTATGGAAAAGAGGTAGCGCCGCTTACCTAAAGGATCTAGCGGTAGGTATCGCGATCTGGCCACTTGCATTTTTTATCATGAGTCTATGGAACTCGATGATCGAACATCTTTTGTACAGCATTTTTCCAGGCTATGAAATCCAGCAGCAACTACCTGTTATCTACTTAGAAAAAGCAAAAGAGTCGATCCCCTTATTTTTCCTTGCTTCTGGTATAGCAGCGTTTTTAGCCCCTTTTGTAGAAGAGCTTCTTTTTCGAGGAGTCTTACAAAATGCACTGAAAAGGTATTTTCCTAGACAATTTGCGATTGTAGTGACCGCTGCTATTTTTGCAGCGTTCCACTACGCACCCTCGCAAGGGCTGTCCAACATTTCTATTGTAAGCTCACTATTTGTATTCGCTCTTTTTCTAGGGATTTTATATGAAAAAAGGCGCTCTCTTTTAGCTTCTATTAGCCTGCATGCTACATTCAACACCATGAGCGTTTTATATGTGATTTACGGAGAAAAAGCGCTATGAAAAAGAAAAACCCCACCTCCTTTCGACTAGAAAGCTACGGACTTTCCGATATAGGGCTAATCAGACCAAATAATGAAGATGCTTTTTTATCCATGCCTAGGTACCGTTTTTTTGCAATCGCTGATGGTATGGGAGGTCATAATGCAGGAGAAGTTGCTTCTAAAGAAGCCGTGACGCATCTAAGTACATCGATCAAAACCTTAATTCATCCGCAGAAAAAAGCCAATATCCCCACAAAAGATCTCATCTACCATTTGCGCTCTGCTATCGATGATACCAACAGTAAAATTTTTAACTTAGGCAATGCTACCTCTGCTTTTCGCGGTATGGGAACAACGCTTTCCTGCCTTTATCTATACGAAGATTCTGTAATCTATGCGCATATAGGAGATAGTAGAATTTACCGTTTTCGGGAAAATGAACTAAAACAGCTAACCCAAGATCACTCGGTTTTAACTGAATCAAAATCCCAAAAAGGAGCGTATAAATATGTGATCACAAGGGCAATTGGCACCTGTTTTCGCGTAGAGCCTGAGATCGCTGCCGTAACTGTGCAGCCGGGAGATATTTTTGTCATGTGCACCGATGGACTAAGCGACTACGTATCTTCAGAGGAGATAGAAGCTTTGCTCAAAAGAAAAAGTTCTTTGCAGAAAAAAGCTAAGGATTTAATCCACTCTGCAAAAAGTGAAGGCAGCTCTGATAACATCACCGCCCTTTTGGTCAAAGTACAACGATGAATATCTATTTCGATCATAATGCTACAACGCCTATCGATCCAAGAGTCGTCTCGATTATGCGCTCTTTAGAAGAGCTGCCATTGAACCCATCATCGATGCATATGTATGGAAGAAAAGCGCGAAAACACCTACAAATAGCAAGAAAACAGATTGCAGATAGGCTATCTATTCCAGAAAGCGTACTTTATTTCTGCTCTGGTGCAACAGAGGCTGTCAACACCTTACTACAAGGTTTTAGCCGCACGGTAAAAGCGCATATCATCTCTTCTAAGCTAGAGCATTCATGTATTAGACAAACGGTAAGCCACCTCGAAAAAACCGGTGTTAGCGTCACCTATCTCCCTTTAGAAAACGCGCCCAATGCAGCAACGATCTCATTAGAAGCTCTTGAAAAAACTCTTTCTCATTTCCCAGGGAAAAATACCCTTGTAGCATTATCTAGTGTCAATAGTGAAACAGGCGCAATGCTACCTCTAGAAGAAGCGGCCCGGTTATGTGCAAAATACGAGGCGCATTTTCTAGTAGATAGCGTCGCTCAAGTGGGAAAAGAGCCTCTTTTTATGTATGAAGGTATTTCGGCTATGTGTTTTAGCCCGCATAAATTTTACGGGCCCAAAGGGATCGGATTTTTCTATGCAAAAGAGCTATTTCCCTTCAGCCCCCTACTCTATGGAGGATCTCAAGAAAAACAGCGAAGAGCGGGCACAGAAAATATCTTGGGAGCTGTGGGAGCAGCAAAAGCATTTAGCTTAGCTATAGATGAGCTACCCACACATAGATCTCATATGCTGCACATACGAGAGATGTTTGAAAGTAGAATCCAAACGTTTTTCCCTCAGCTCATGATACATGCGGAAAAAAAGCGCACATGTAATGTCAGCGCATTGGCATTTCCTAATATCGATGCAGAAACGCTATTCATACGCTTAGATCAAGAAGGTTTTGCCGCTTCTTTAGGATCGGCCTGCTCATCTGGCGCCGTAGAGCCTTTTCCTGCTTTATTAGCCATGGGATTAGATGAAAAAATCGCCCGATCTTCCATCCGTTTTTCTTTTGGTAGAGGCAATACACTACAAGAAGTGACAAAAGCTACATCTTGTATAGAAAACATCTTAAAACAAATTAGCGGGTTTTAATCGACGCCTTTTTTACCGCAAAAAGAGTCGTTTCTAACACCTGTATATCTAAATACTCTAAATGGAGAACCTCCCCTTCTACTGGATGATGCCCTAGCTGATCGATAATGTAGTCGCTTAAAGAGCGGCTCAGATCATATTCCATGGGTACATGAAACGTTTTCACAAACTCCTCCATGAGAAGATCACCCTGCACAGTCCTTTCAAAATAGATGCTTTTATGATCAGAGATCGCTTCTAAAAAAATAGTCGATGAGCGGCCAAAAATCTCATCTGTAAGCAAAGTAAGCGTAACTAAACCCAAAGGTTTTCCCGAAGGGCCCAAAACAATAGCAGCGGTTTGGTAATTCAGGCGAAATTGAGAGAAAATTTCTAATACAAAATCGCTTTCTGTGATAAACCAAGGCGACTTAGCATAGTCAATGACTTTATCTTCGTCTTTAGCTCCTAGCATATCACGAAGGTATGCGATCCCTACGATATTAGTGGTTTGTTGATGGTAAACCACAACAAAAGGAGAATAGTGGGCTTGCAACATACGTCGCAGATCCTTTAAAGAGCCCTGTGAAGAAATCTGGTGATAAGAAGAAAAGGGAAGCATGACCGATTCTGCGGTCAGTTTTCTCATGGTAAAAAACTTTTCCATAACTTGGACAAAAGAGCTTTCTTGTCCCTCTTCAAATGCGCGCTGCAGCTCTTCTCTTGAAAGAAAGGAGGCTTGATCTTTGGTTTTTGAGCTCCATTGTAAAAAAGCATTTAACCGATCAATGACCCAAATTAGGGGGCTTAAAATTTTAGAAAATAGCATGACCACTGGAATATATAAAAAAGCGACATGCTCAGGGTGCCTTCTTGCGGCAAACATAGGCGCTAGCTCTGCAAAAATCAACACAAGAAAGATTTGGGTAATCGGGGCAAAAGCGGGATCCAAACCGATAGATTCATAAAAAATCCTGGAAAGCTCTGAGCCGCACTGCAAGAAAGTATTCACCAAAATCAATGTCGTTCCAAAGAGTCTTGATGGTTTTTTCAAAAGAGAGCTTAGCCAAATCGCCCGGGTGTTTTTTTGCCCTACGTAGTATTCTAATCGGATTTTGTTGAATGAGACAGCGGCCATTTCAAACATGGAAAAAAATCCTTGAGCGCACATACAAATAGCTACAAAAAACGCGATGAACAAAGGAGACATTAGGAGCTTCCTTTCTGTTTTTTGCGCACATAGATTTTTCGAATACGGTTTGGCTCTGCCGCAACAATAGAAAACAAAAAATGGTCTGTGACGTATTTATCACCTGTTTTTGGGATATCACCAATTTGTTCGATAAGCCAGCCGCCTAAAGTAACGACGTTATTTTTAGAGATTAGGCGCTCGTCAAATATATCTTCTAACTCTGAAAGCTCCAGCGGACCGCTTGCAATGATCACATCTTTAGCAGAGCGGGTATATTTTTTCTTCTGGTGATCCCTTCTATCTAAGATTTCTCCTATGACCGATTCCATAAGATCTTCTTGTGTGATTAACCCTGAAATCGATCCATATTCATCAACAGCAAAAGCGATATGCTCTTGCCGTTCGCGCATTTGTTCCAGCAAATTTGCAGCAGAACTCGACTCTGGAATATAAAAAGGTTTTTTCAAAAGGTGTTTTACTCCAGAAGGTCGCTGG
>CALBPE010000086.1 GCA_937899275.1 uncultured Chlamydiae bacterium | reverse complement strand
CCTCACCAGAATCCGCATAGGAAATCTACGACTCGGCACTATTCCAAGAGGCTTTTACAAAATACTTACAAAAAAAGAAAAAAAAGCGCTTATTACTAAATAGTTTTCCCGCTTCTCTTTTTTAAAAAATGTTTCTAACTCGCATAAATTTTCCATTTTCCGTATAGTAAAAGTTATGCTGATCATTGCAAAATTATTGGGAAAATCCCCTTTTTCTCCGCTACAAATCCATATGGATAAAGTAGCCAACTGTATCGAAGAGCTGCCCTCTTTATTTTCTGCATTTACTCAGGGCGATAGAGCTTCTTTAGAAACCGCTGCAAAAGCCATATCTAAGCTGGAACATGAAGCGGATCTTACCAAAAATGATATTCGCAACCACCTACCTAAAAGCGTATTTCTACCCATTGCACGCGCTAGCTTTTTAGAGATACTATCTCTACAAGATGCGATTGCAGACCAAGTAGAAGATATTGCTACTGTACTTACGCTAAAGCCTGTTGAAAAAACAGCGCCTTTTTTCAATATGCTCAATCAATTTGTCGAAAAAAACGCCGCTGTATTTTGGCTTGTACACCAAGTGGTCAAACAGCTCAACGATCTTGTCGCTGTTTCTTTTGGCGGGGTGGAAGCGCAAAAAGTGAAAAAAACCATCGAAGATATCGCCTATAAAGAGCATGAAGTTGATCTGATGCAGTGCGACTTTCTAAAGCAGCTTTTTCACGTTGCAGATGATATGACGCATAGCCACTTTTATCTATGGCGAAAAATCTTCCAAGAAGTCGCCGCATTATCGAATCTATCTGAAAAACTAGCAAACCGTATCCGCATGATCTTGGAGTTAAAATAAAAGACCATGGAGCTTGTCTTCTTGAAATATCTCACCATATTGGTGGGATTGTATATGGCATGGAATATCGGAGCAAACGATGTAGCAAATGCTATGGGTACATCGGTCGGCTCCAAAGCGCTCACCTTGAAAAAAGCGGTGATCCTTGCCTCTATCCTAGAATTTTCTGGCGCATTTTTTGTCGGAAATCACGTATCTGAAACGATCCAAAGTGGGATTGTGGATCCTACAATTTTTTCAAATGATCCGGTGATTTTTGTCATTGGTATGATGGGAGCTCTTTTTGCTACAGGCCTTTGGCTTCAGCTTGCCTCATATTTTGGCATGCCCGTCTCTACAACGCACGCTATTGTAGGCGCTATTTTAGGTTTTGGAGGAGTGATTGGAGGTATCCATGCTGTATACTGGCTAGAAATGGGAAAAATCGTGCTAAGCTGGCTGATTTCTCCTCTACTAAGCGGGCTGATTTCTTACGGGATTTTTAGCATCATCCAAAGGCAGATATTTTATCAGCCCAACCCGATCGATGCGACAAAAAAAATCGCTCCTTTTTTTGTGTTTGCCTGCTTTACTATCCTGACATTATCGATCATTTTCGATGGGCTAAAAAATCTGCATTTACAAATCGGTTTTCCCGAAGCGCTTATTCTATCTACAAGTGTAGGGCTCCTTTCTTTTGGGGGTAG
Source organism: uncultured Chlamydiae bacterium (assembly GCA_937899275.1). Taxonomy (GTDB): domain Bacteria; phylum Chlamydiota; class Chlamydiia; order Chlamydiales; family SM23-39; genus CALBPE01. The sequence goes on along the minus strand of CALBPE010000086.1, from coordinate 7,663 downwards.
CTGGGCATTTTTTCGCAAAGCCCCCTCCCATCAACATGAGACGTTTTATCACAATCCCCATCATATCATTGGATTAGAAAAGGCAGCAAAACACCTGCAAAGAGTGAAGCTATCTTCCCATGATGAGACAAAAAAGAAGGTAACTAGCATTTTACAAGAGGTGGAAACCCTATCAAAAAAAGTGGCAGAAAACTCGCAATTTCAAGAGAGTCACACCCCTTTTGCTGCAGTTGAAAAAATCTTTATGTTACTTCAAATCCTCAGCGCCTGCTTGGTGGCTTTTGCCCACGGCGCAAATGATGTGGCAAACGCAATTGGCCCTGTTGCCGCGGTTGTCCAGGTTTTACATACCCATACCGTTTTACCTCATGCCGTCGTTCCTCTTTGGCTTCTTCTTCTAGGAGGCTTTGGTATTGTACTCGGTCTTGCGACTTGGGGATGGCGGGTTATTGAAACCATTGGAAAAAAAATTACAGAACTCACTCCCACAAGAGGATTTTCTGCTGAATTTGGCGCTGCAAGTACGATTCTTTTCGCATCAAAACTGGGCATACCTATATCGACGACACATTCACTTGTAGGGGCAGTGCTCGGTGTAGGACTAGCAAGAGGCTTACAGGCTGTCAACCTACGCACCTTACGAGATATTGCCGTTTCTTGGATTGTGACGATTCCAATCTGCGCTTTTTTAAGTATTGTTCTTTTCTATATCTTGCAAGCGATTTACGTTTAATCTATATAAGAAGCTATGCAAGTAGCTCCTGAAGATCGCCTTTTTGATACCATTAAACGGTACTTACTCACCGATCATGGCACTCTTTTAAGTAAAAGCTCGCGGCAAGAGCTGTATCTAAGTTTATGCAAAGCGCTTCGAGAAGAAATCATGTTCTACTGGACAGCAAGCGCTTTATCCCTAGAAAAAAAACAGCCAAGAACGATCTACTATCTTTCTATGGAGTAGCTGCCAGGGAGTTTTTTTGAAAATAACGTCCTTCATATCGGCGCAAAAGAGCTGGTAGAAAAAGTACTGAAAAAAACGCCCTATTCCTTCCAAGATATTGCACAAGTAGAGCCTGATCCAGGCCTTGGCAATGGAGGTTTGGGCCGCCTTGCTTCTTGTTTTTTAGATTCTTTAGCAGCGATGCAGCTGCCTGCTATAGGCTACGGTCTTCGCTACCAATATGGTATTTTCGACCAAGAAATCTGGAACGGCATACAAATAGAGCGGCCCGACTGCTGGCTTCTCAACCCCAACCCTTGGGAATTTCGTAGAGATGGTTTAAGTAGACACGTAGCTTTTCGCGGGTCTATTCCCCCATCAGAAGATCCTATGCACCACTTTTTAGCGTTAGAAAATTATGAAGAGGTGCGCTCCATTGCTTATGACTACCCCATTATTGGATTCCCAGCACAAGACCGCTCTTTTTCTGTTGTCACCATGAGACTATGGTCGACAAAAGAGTCTCCCCGCAACTTTGCTTTACAAAGATACAATGCAGGGGAACTAGGGCAAGCAGGAGAAAATACCTCACTTACCGATGTACTCTACCCAAACGACCACCATGCAGCTGGTAAAAGGATCCGTCTAAAACAAGAATTTCTTTTGGTATCCGCTTCGCTGCAAGATATCGTCGAGCGTCATTTCTCGCGGGGAGGCGGGTTAGATACCTTTGCTGATAAAGTACGTATACAAATTAATGATACCCATCCCGCTTTGGTCATACCCGAGCTGATCCGTCTGTTAATGATAAAAGGAGCTTCGCTAGATCATGCATTTGCCATCACCAAAACATCGGCTAGCTATACCAATCACACCATACTAAAAGAAGCTTTAGAAGAGTGGAATGAAGAAAGGATGATGGATCTTTTGCCAAGGCAATACCGGATGATCCAACACATCAATATGCAGTTTTGTAAAGAAGTGCGCGCATCTTTTGGTGAAAACACCGAAAAAGCGCAGGCGATGAGCATCATCGGTGAAGGGCAAATTAAAATGGCGCACCTTCTGCTTTATGGAACGCATAAAATCAATGGAGTTGCAAAACTCCATGGAACCATTTTAAAAGAAGAGGTTTTTAACGACTTTTTTCAACTCTATCCAGACAAATTTTGCCATGTAACCAACGGCGTATCCCACCGCAAATGGCTACTGCAGGCAAACCCTCTTTTAGCCGATTTCATTACAGAAAGAATCGGCAGCTCTTGGATACACGACTTTTCTCAGATTATAGAGCTCAAGCGTTTTGCCAAATGTCCCAAAGCAAAAAGCGCTTTTGCTGCGATCAAAAAAAAGAACAAACAACGTTTAATCCAATGGCTGCGAGAAAAAAGCCCTATAAGAGATGGAAAAGGAGCGGTGATAGGAACAATTGATCCTTTAGGAGAAGAGGCGTTATTTGATATCCAAGTCAAAAGAATTCATGAATATAAACGGCAGATGTTAAATCTTCTACATGCAGCTAGGCTCTATCTAGACATCAAGAAAGAGCGTAAAAGCCCTCCGATCAAACGGATGATTTTGATTGCGGGAAAAGCTGCCCCTGGCTATCAACTCGCCAAAGAAATCATCCATTTTGCCCGCATATTAAGTCACAAAATCAACAATGATCCAGAGGTAAATCAACACCTTCGCCTCGCTTTCATCGAAAGTTACAATGTATCGAAGACTCTTTTTTTAATTCCTGCAGCAGATCTTTCTTCACAGATATCTCTTGTAGGTAGAGAAGCGTCGGGAACAGGCAATATGAAAATGGCGATGAACGGCGCTTTGACTATCGGAACAGAAGATGGAGCGAATGAAGAGATGCGCTGGGCTGTAGGAGATGAGTACTGGCCTTTCCGTTTTGGGATGAATGTAGAAGAAGTGCAGGCAAAAAAAACCTCTGGTTATAGCCCTTCTGCCATCTATCAAAATAACCCTATTATCCGTGAAGTTCTTGATTTTATGGTCAGCGACGCTTTAACCGATCACCCAGCAGAAAAGCAGTGTATGGAACACCTGCGTAAAAACCTTCTTGAAGGAGAAGTGGAAAGCGCGCCTGATCCTTATTATAACTTACAGGATTTTTCTGCATTTTACGAGACGCAAAAACGGGTAGAGATGCTGTATCAAGATCAAGACAAGTGGAATGAATACGCGATTATGCAGATTGCTTCGATGGGGTTTTTTACATCGGATCGATCCATCCAAGAGTATGTCGATCACATTTGGGATACGAAAGCCTGTCCTATCGATCCAGATGTCTTACAAAAACTACAACGAGATATTTCTCCTGCAAATAAGCCCCATGGCCCAATTTAACGAAGAGAAAGCCCCCATTTTTTTTCTAAAGAAGCGTAGGCGCCCTGCTGTTTTAAGCTTTGTAAAGAAGCGTTAAAAAGCGAGATCAAATCGGAAGAGCGATCTTTCGGGATCAATAATTTCAGCGCGCGCGATGTGATAGGAGTATCTGCTATCCAAAGCTGCCCAATATAAAACTCATTGATGAACCTACTTGCCGTCTGTTTTTTTGCTACAAGAGCGTCGATTTCACCTGTAGATAAATCGGCAAAAAGCGCGGCGTCATTAGGATACATACGGATGATAGCAGAAGGGTATTTTGTCAGTAAAACCGCTGCATCTTTTTCCGCTGTGATCCCGATGATCTTATCCGATAAATCGGGGTTTTTTCTCGAGATCTTCTCAGAAAAAACGAGATAGCTGCCAATATCGAGTACCGGATCGGAAAAGGTATACGATCTTTTTTTGACAGGCGTTTCTGTAAAAAAGGATAAAGAGGCGTCAATAGAGCCATTTTTTAGCTGAAGCATTAAAAGATCTTCTGGGTATTCTTCAATCAAAATATCCACGCGCTGTCTTGTAGAAATCGCTGCAAAAAGCTCTTGGATAAATCCCGCCACATACGCATCTTGATCAAAGGCATCATCGGGAAAGATCTCTTGAACTACTCCAATCTTCCACGTTTTTTTTTCTACTGCACAAGAAGCGAGAAAAAACAAGGAGAGAAAAAGAAGAATTTTGTTAGTTTGTACATACATGGAAACTATGGTATAAGATGCGCTATCTCCTTGTCAATTTCGGAGGTCCTCGAACGCTAAAAGAAGTGCCTTCTTTTTTAACTGCTCTTCTTTCTGATCAGGAGGTAATCCGGACGTATTTACCGCAAAAAATCCATAACGCAATTTTTTCTAAAATCGCACAAAAAAGAGCTGTTTCTGTACGAGAAGATTACGCATCGATTGGAGGAAAGTCTCCCATTTATGAAGATACCGAGTGGCTTGCTCATACGTTATCGACCAAACTCAATGAAGAGGTAGGGACTTTTCATCGGTATTTAGTAGATACTCATAAAAGCTCTTTAGAAAAGATCGCCTCTACTACAGAAAAGATCTACGTTTTTCCCCTATTTCCTCAATTTTCCTATGCAACAACGGGAAGTATTGCCACCTACTTTGCAAAACACCTTCCTTCTGCAGTTGTAGATCGCCTTAGATGGATCCGGTCTTATCCTACGCATCCAGGCTTTATTTTTGCTTACCAAGAAAAAATCCGCTCCTACTTAAAAAAAAATGGGCTCGATGAAGAAGAGGTCATCCTCCTTTTTTCTGCTCACGGCGTGCCTAAACGTTTTGTAAAATGGGGCGACTCCTACGGCAAAGAATGCCGAGGCTCTTATCACCACATCATGAAAGGTTTTCCAAAAACGCAGTCTAGGCTCTGCTTCCAATCAAAATTTGGACCGGGAAAATGGCTAGAGCCCTATACAAAAACAGCCTCTTCTACCATTTTGCAGTGGAATAAAGGGAAAAAACACGTTGTATTTGTTCCGATCACCTTTACTTCCGATCATATCGAAACGTTATTTGAAATCGAGTCTGATTACATGCCGCTTATCCGAAAAAACGGTGTAATCCCCCATAGAGTAGATGCGCTGAACCGCTCTTCCTTTTGGATTGAAGGCATGCTATCTATTCTAAAAGAGCCTTGTTTGCATCAAAACCACCATCTCATGAGAAACCCTAGAAAGGTCTACTAGAATAGCGTGGTAAAGATCCTAGCTATGTTCTTGTGGGAAATCGCTACTTATTATAAGTTGAAAAGAACGTTTTTTCTATAGATTTTCTACTTGATCCCCAACGCAAAGTGAAAAATAGACTCATCACCTTTTTCTGCTGGTTTTTTCAGAAAAAACCGCCCCCTTGCCTGCAGCGTTTTTTATTCGTCTCTACTACAGGTCTTGGCGACTCTTTATGGGCCGTTCCTGCTATTGATGGGCTAAAAAAAACCTATCCAAAAATCAAGATTGATCTTCTGACCTCAGCTGTAGGAGAAAAGGCGCTGCGCAACAACCCTGCAATCGACAAGGTCTATACGATCAAAGAGCCGCTTTTTTGGTCGTTTTTTTCTCTTAGAAAACAGCTGAAAATGCGCTATAGCCACGCGCTGATTTTTCATAGCTCCCAGCGTTTAATCCTTCCTTTACTCATCGCCTCGTATATTCCGAACAGGGTAGGAACAAAAGGGCAGCAAAAAGGTCTCGATCATCTACTGACAGTAGCTTTAACAGATAAAACACATGAAATCACAAGAAGAGAGCACCTTCTCTCTGCCCTTGATGCAAAAATACTTGATCCTAAACTCCGTTTTTTTCTTACAGAGGAAGAAAAAATCGAGGGTGAAAAATGGATCCAACCTTATAGAAAAAATGCCCCTTTGATTTTAGTGCATGCTGGAGCAAAAGATTTGTATAAATGCTGGCCAGAAAAACGGTTTATTGAGCTCATCAAAAAGCTGCAACAAACTCTTAGCTGCACCATTTTTTTAGGCTACGGGCAGCCCAAAGAAAAAGCGGCGGTAACCGCCATACAAAAAAAAACACCTGGAAGCATCCTGATTGAACCGAAAAACCTTCGCCTGTACGCGGGCATACTCAATCACGTTGATTTAGTGATCACAAATGATACAGGCCCGATGCACCTTGCCTCTTCTTTAGATACAAATGTTCTTGCGTTTTTTTCCGCTACCGATCCTCTTCGCTCTGGTCCCTACCGAGAAAATACAGCGCATATTTTGCATCAACCAAGAGCGTGCACTCCTTGTTTAGCCAGATCTTGCAAGCGCCCTTTTTGTATGGAGCAAATTAGCGTAGAAAAAGCGCTAGAAAAAACCTTAGAAATCCTCCATTATCCCAAATGATTATGAATACCCCCTCTTTTTCTCCCACAGTTGCCATTATTATTCTCAACTGGAATGGCTACGAAGATACCAAAATATGTCTACAGCATCTAAAGCAGCTAGACTATCCAAACTATGAAGTTATCCTTGTAGATAACGGATCGACAGACGGCTCAAAAAAACGTTTAGAAACCGAATTTCCCGAGTACACACTTCTTTCTACGGGAGCCAATCTCGGTTATGCAGGGGGAAATAACGTGGGGATAAGGTATGCGTTGCGTAAAGGCTTTGCCTACTTTTTTCTACTCAATAACGATACAATTACTACAAAAGATGCGCTTTTACACCTGATTGACTTTGCCGAAAAAACGCCGCTTGCTGGTATCATCGGTCCCAAAGTACTCCAATTAGAAGATCGATCCACAATCGATCATATGGGAGGATACTGGAGCTCTTCTCATCTCAATTACCTTCCTTTTGGATTGCAAAAACCCCATACTTATTGCAAAGATCCGGTAGAGCTCGATTATATCTCTGGCTGCTCTTTACTAGTAAAAAAAGCTGTGATCGAAGAAGTAGGGCTATTAGACGAGCGTTTTTTTCTCCTTTGGGAAGAATCTGATTTATGCCAAAGAGCAAAAAAAGCAGGTTTTAGCCTATGGGCTATAGGATCTTCTGTGATTTTTCATAAAGGCTCCGCCTCTTTTTCTGGCAAAGCCCATGTAGAGTACTATTGGCAAAGAAACCGGCTGCTTTGGCTAGAAAAACATGTTCCTAAAGCTTCCCGTTCTAGTAAACAAACGAGGCTTTTAACAAAAGAGCGGGCAAAAATTTACCGCCATCTTGTTATAAAAGGATTGGTCTATGCATGCTGCGCTTTATGTTACCGAAAAAAATGCACAGAAAAAAAACGGCAAGAGCTCGCCCGACTCTACGCTGGTTTTTTAGGGATTAAGGATTATTTTCTCCGCAAATTTTACGGTCCTAAAATCTGGTAACCCAAGCTGTAACTTATTGTAGTTTTTTTTTGAGGAAAAAAAACTCTCCTGAAACAAAAAAACATGCTATAAAGTAGTTATGCAGTAACCAAAACTTTGTTGATTGACGATTTATGAAAAAATACTGGTTTTTCCTTCCTCTGATCATTTTATTTTCCAGTTGCGATAGCAACAGTTTTATCGTCAATGATATTGACGAAAGAGAAGCCAATGAAATCATCGTGTTTTTAGCATCTAGAGGTATTGACGCGCAGAAAGTAGAAGTTACGGCAAGTGCAGCTGCTGCTGCCACCGGTCCTAGCAATATGTGGTTGATTACCGTTAGCGGACGCAGGCAAACGGAAGCAATGGCGCTTCTCAATCAAGCGGGCCTTCCCAGAAGAAAAGGGATGAGCCTTTTAGAGCTTTTTGCAAAGCAAGGATTGATGTCATCTGATCGAGAAGAAAACATCCGGTTTCAAGCGGGGCTAGCAGAAGAGCTAAAAAACAC
>CALBPE010000085.1 GCA_937899275.1 uncultured Chlamydiae bacterium | reverse complement strand
TCAATAACTGAGAATTTCTCAGCATATCGAATTTACAGACTTATCGTTACACTACCCAAAAACTAAAACGAGAGTAGCATCATCAACATAAGTATCATCATCAGAACCCGTAAATTCCTAAATCAAACACATGGAGATAATTAATATCATGACCAGTTTTCCCAGAACCCGCAACAGGGGAAGGGGGATTACTCGCAAGAGGGGGAGGGAGAGGGATATGACTCCCAACAGGGGAAGGGGGATTACTCGCAAGAGGGGGAGGGGCAGGTTCTTTTGAGATATTTCTGTTTGATAGGCTGCTTATTAGAATATATGCATCTCTTACTGCGTCTAATAATAGAGTAAGTGGTCCAAAAACGGCCAGGGCAACTAATCGGACAAGCCCATCACAAACTTTTAGTGCTGTGTTGGATTCCGGTGAAGTAAAAAGTGGGTTAAGTAATTTTCTTGTAGCGGGGATGTAATCTGGCTTATTTGCTGTTGCTGGGGTTGACATATTGATAATCTCCTTTTTGTTTTTACAAATCAAATTATAATTAAAAAAATGGTTTTTTTGAAAGGTTTTATTTTTATTAATTATAAATATAGAGATTATTTATTAAAATTACTTTACAATTCTGTCTAAAATATTCTTAGTGTCCAAGAGTCACGCCAATTGTATAGAGCTTTACCATGAATCTTTTAATTAATAGAATTTAAGTATTTTTTTGAAAAGCTACTAGATTAGGGCTTTTTGATTAAAAAGATTTGATGGAGATTGCAATATCAGGTTAGGATTTTCAAAAACTTTGGATATGCTAATGGAAACTAATTGATTGCCCTTAAAGGCAATCTCCACGGAGAAGCGGACAATTTTTCACACAGGCAAAAGATGTGGGCTATCAAACAAGCAAAAGCCGTGAAAAAAGCCATAGACGAATGGAGGAAAGAAGAGTTTGTGTAACAAATACATTAGACGGGCTTTCTTACGAACGATACCAGGGAAAGTATCTGAGGAAAGAAGTCATTGGACAATAGAGACAAGGCTACACTGGAAGATGGACGTCAATTTTGGTGAAGATGCAAATCTAGCTACATCAGGAAATACAGCAGAAAATCTAGCAGCGCTAAAGCGGTTAGCTAGTACACTGATCCGTATTGATCTTGGCCGAGCCCGAGGTACTGCAAACAGAAGAAGGCACGCCGCTTGGGGTGGCTCTTGGACACTTAAAAATATTTACAAAAAAATTTTAATAAAAAATCCCTGCGAATAGATGGAAAATCAAGAAAAAAATAGACAAAAGCGCACTTTGTATCCAGAGGATATGCGGTTTTTCCAGAATATCTTTTAGAAAAAAGGCGTTCAGTGGATAATAATGAGGCTGCTTTTCATATTGAAAGAAAATACAGCAGATAGCAGTATACGTACAAAATATTTAGGTGTTTTTTATGCCAATATGTGATTTAGACGCAATTCGCGACTATAAATTTCCAGATTTAAAGGATCCAAAGACCTGGTCCCTGCCTCAGGGTTTTGCACTTTATGATCAGGGAAGTGAAAGTACAGAGCGTTATACGATTATGCTAAGTGCTAATACTTCTTGGCCCAAAAAAAATATCCACTACAGGGCTATACCTGCGATGGTTATATCTAAGCAAAGTATTGTTCTTATACCCCTTAATCTTTTGATCGGCCCTATTCGCGTTGTTGTGGAAATAGCTCGGCTTTGTATTCTTGCTATACATAGAACTTTTCATATTTTAAGAGGGTTTGTTGATGTGGTTCAAGGAAAAGATCCCCATTTATCTGGTTTGGTTCAGCGCTTAGAAAATACGGCTGAAACGCTCTCTACAAAGCTTTCTCATATCGTTTCTGCTATCGTGTATACGCCTTTTCTCATACTTGCTTTTGTCAGCTCTATAGTACGGCCTTATCAGTCTAGAGTGTATGTTGGGGAAATTGAGTTTAGGCTTAATGGGAAGGTATCAAAAAAACGGGACTTTTTACGAGATGGACAGGTAGTAGATAAACTGAATAAAAGCACGCAGAATATGCACTGGATGGCAGCGCAAATAGCGCGGGTTTTTCTGTTTTGGCAGCATCTTTTAGAACAGCTATTTTCTCCTGAAATTAATCGGGTTTCTCTATATTCTGCGTACTGTTTTCAGCCTGTGGGGCATTTGACTCGGCCTTAGATACTACGCACGCTTTAAATGGCTCAATTTTCCCCTCGAATACAGAAGCTGCATGCACCTGAGATTCTGCAATAAGAACTTTATTGCCATCAACTTTTATCAGATGCAGGGTAGTTTTAGGGCTTAATACTTTTGTTTCTAATAATTTGATTCTGCTAGAAGGGTGTTTTGTATGCGCGCCTCTCTGCAATTTGCGAAGGGCCCAAAACCCTCCAAATACAAGAAGAATACCCCCTCCCATAGTGAAAAAAAATGTCAGGGGGGATGTAGGCTCAGGATGCAAAGGAGACTCTAGAATATCATCAATACGCATTTTGCTGATATCTCCCGCGGAGTATTCTTGGGAAAAAGCAGCATTGGGAAAAGACAAGTAGGTGATGCAAAGAACAATTGCTGCTGTAATAGAAAGGGTATAATTTGTTTTCATATGCACCGTGTGGTCTATTTTCATGCAGGTCGTAGGCCTGCGTCTAACTACTAAATAGGTTACTTTGCTTCATCGAGATCATCTCCAGATGAATCTAGACCCTGACTTTTGGTATCCAGTTCATCTAGGCTTTCTCATCTGTGCTTGTGATCTTCTTCAGGGTCTATTTCAGGGCTCTCTCCGCTATCTAAAGGGGACGGATCTAAGCTTTTTTCTTCAGTGTCAGATGAGTAGGGTAAAATTTCTAGTGGAACTGTGGGTAGTTTTGTAGGGTTTTTACGGGGCGCTTCATCTTGAGGAAGGATTAGGCGAAATCCCTTTGAGCCGAGATCGATCAAAGCGCTCAGTAGAAGAAAAGGGGCGGCGAGTAGGATTTTAATCGCATTACAAAAAATTTTACGGATTTTGACAAGTAGCGAATCTACGCGGGGAGGTCTTGATCTTGTTTCAAGATGTAACTGGTCTATTACCGCGCTTAGCGCTTTGTAGTTGTTTAATGGGCATAATGTCATGCATGTAGTTTACAGAATATCCCCGTTTTTTGCGATACTTCCCTTGTTTTTCCAAGGAAAATCCCCCGTTTTAGAGGGAAATATGGTATGATTATCCCCCAAAAGCAGGTGGGATATGTTGTTCAATGCCAGTAAAGAACGGGGTAAAGAGCGGGCGCGGATTCTGGTGGAAAAAGCGCGCAGCCTTACTTCTAGCCAAACTCGGTTTATTCAGGTAGATGATAGGATCTGCCTTTTGCACCAGTTTTGCTTTGCTCTTGCTTTATGCCAGCTGAAGCAAAAAGAGGAGATGCTAGAGGCAGCTTCAATGATACAAAGGCTTTTGCATTTTCAAAATGCAGAAGGGGGATTTCCTCGATATCTTCACGAATACCCTTTTGCGTATTCTAAAGAAGCGGGTGTGAAGATATATTTAGCCCTCGGCAAAATCATCCGATTTACAGAAGCTATCTTGCAAAAAGAAACCTTGATTCCTTGGAAAAAGGCGCTGAACCGTTTAGAAAAATTTCTTGATGAATATCTAGTCAAAAAATCTCCAGAAGCCGTTTATAGCGTTTTGTTTTCTGTAGCAAAAGCCTACTACTATGGAAGAGACCTTACTGAAAAAGAAGAAGCGCAAATTGATAATGGATCATTTCTTTCCGCACGAGATTGGGCAGAATATCTACTATTTGTTCAAGCATTAGACCAACCTCCTTCTCGCTGGATGCAGCGCCTTAGAAGTCAAATGCATCCATCTTTTGGTTATATCGGTTTATTAGATCAAGAACGGGAGGTTCAAGGTGAGCGGGAGTGTACTTATTTAGATCTCTACTTTTATTCTGCATGGCAAAAAAAAGAGAGCCCCTTTGTTCTGGAGTCGGCTCTTTTGCAAGGGCCACATAGTACCACTAGCATACAACCTGACCCAGAAGGGATTTTAGAAAAGTCTCAAGTAGAAGTAGATTTTGCTATTTTAAAAAGGCGGGGCTCTTTGTATGTATTTACCGAAAAAAACCGCCTTTTTTGTCGTCAAAAAGATCTTGACTGGGAAGAAGGAAGGGGAGTGATGACCTATACAGAATTTGATCCGAAAGCTTTATTTGTTCAGGAGATATTTTGGAGTCATCCTAAACGGTTTCCCTGTTATGTCAATGGAGAAAAAGCTTCATTTTTTCGGATGAAAGATACGCTCTCCTGGCCTATTGATGGTCTGACTTTACACATCCGCTTTGAGGTGCTTGCAGGTAAGGGGGAGTTTACCGGTCATATTTTACAAGGGATTTCTCCGATGGAAGAAGATGCAGCTTCCCTATCCTTGCAAAATGGGAAAATCGGCATCAAAGCGCTCCGATTTGAACCTGGAGTCAAGTTAGGTATGGAAGCGTTTTTTACCAAAAGTAGAGCGCAAAGCCTCTTCGTTCAGGCGGAGGATGTAGAGCTAGCCCAATTTCCTCCCGTTATTCAATATATTGGCGAACCACAGAAATAGAAGCTCCGCCTATAGAACCTGCAAAATAGCCGGGACTCCAGGGGGCTCCAGAGGACTTCACATTTTATAACAAAGACCAAGTGTGCATGAAGTAAAAACTCGACTGCGCCTTCTTCTTCTAATTTCCATGAAAAATACAACTGGATAGGCAGGTCAAAAATTTCCTATAATTGTTCTTATAAAGAAGCTATTTCGAAAGGGATTTTTGTTTAGGTTAAAACCGGAGGTGTGCGGCTCTTTCGATGGGAAAGCTACAAGCCAAATTAAAGCGCTATCAACGCCCTTTGGCAAAGAAAAGTACATTTTCTGCTAACTGGAAAAAGAAGAGAAGAAAAATCAGCTCTCTGCATGAACAGATTGCAAGGACAAAAAGAGACTATCTGCATAAGATTTCAGCAAAGATCAGCAAAAGCCACGCTATGGTTGTCCTGGAAGAATTGCAAGTCAAAAATGTGTCCCTAATATGTCCCTGTTGCAATCACCAAGCAAAAAAATCGCAAAACGCAATCTCGATTTATATGTGGGAATTGTGAGCATACGGCAAATGCCGACGATGTAGGAGCCATGAATAGTTTAGCC